>NZ_CP124536.1 GCF_029953595.1 Fuscovulum ytuae
ATGAGCAGAGCCGATACACAGGAAGACCTGAACGCTGTGATCCGTCAGCATTCTGAGGTGCTGGCGGCGCAACTGCATTCGCAGCGTGAGAGCCTGTTTCCGCCCGACGCATCCAAGTCTATGCGCAAATTCACCTCTGGGGAAGCAGCTGCTCTGCTGGGCGTCAACGATTCATACCTCAGGAAGCTCCACCTTGATGGCAAGGGGCCGTCGCCGGAAGTTTCATCGGGGAACCGGCGGCACTACTCTGCTGACGATATCCATAACTTACGAATTTTGTTGGAGAAAACGGCTCGAAAGCCTGGAGATTACCTGCCCGGTCGTCGCGCCGGTGACCATCTTCAGATCATCGGCGTGATGAACTTCAAGGGGGGGTCTGGAAAGACTACCTCCTCGGCGCATCTCGCTCAACGGTTGGCTCTCAAGGGTTACCGAGTCTTGGCGATCGACCTAGACCCGCAGGCTTCTCTTACGGCCTTGCATGGGGTTCAGCCTGAGTTTGACCTGCTGGACGGCGGCACGCTCTACGATGCGATCCGTTATGAAGACCCGGTTCCGATCGCCGAGGTGATCCGCAAGACATATATCCCGAACCTCGATCTGATTCCTGGCAATCTCGAACTGATGGAGTTCGAGCACGAGACGCCGCGGGCGCTTTCTCGCGGCAACGCGGGTTTGTTCTTTTTCCGTGTGAAGGAGGCGCTGGCGCAGGTCGATGAGCGGTATGACGTCGTCGTCATCGACTGTCCTCCGCAACTGGGGTTCTTGACCATGTCCGCGCTGTCGGCCGCGACAGGCGTTCTCGTTACGATCCATCCCGAGATGCTCGACGTGATGTCGATGAGCCAGTTCCTCAGAATGACGGCTGACCTGATGGACGTCATTGCCGACAGTGGGGCCGACATGTCGCATGACTGGATGCGGTATCTCTTGACCCGGTATGAGCCGACAGACGCACCGCAGAACCGTATCGTCGCCTTCTTGCGAACGATGTACGGCGACAAGGTTTTGAACGCGCCGATGCTCAAGTCGACGGCCATCTCAGATGCCGGTTTGACCAAGCAGACCCTTTACGAGGTCGAACGCAGCGCGTTCACCCGGACAACCTATGACCGGGCCATTGAAAGCCTGAATGCGGTCAACGACGAGATTGCCCAGCTCATTCAGAAGACTTGGGGGCGCTGATGACCGACAGCAAGAAGAAGCGCATGTCCATGCTGGATAGTCTTGCAGCGGCGGGGACGCCCCCTGCCCCTGGTAGCATGATGTCTAGCAATCGGGCCCTGCGGTCGGCGCGTGATGCTGTCGATGCTCACCATGTTTGGGAGCTCGATCCGGCTGAGATCCAAGACGAGCGATACTCGGATCGCCTCGACCCAAAGGATGTGCACGACCTTCGCGCGTCGATTGAACAAAACGGGCAGACTGTGCCCATCCTTGTTCGGCGCCATGCGACCGACCCCAATCGGTATCTCCTCGTCTATGGGCGCCGCCGTCTTGAGGCCATTCGTGCCTCCGACAAAGTGAGCAAGGTTCGCGCCCTCATCGCTAACCTGGACGATACGGCGGCACTCCGCGCTCAGGTTTCAGAGAATACTGGTAGACGTGACCTGAGTTACATCGAGCGTGCCCTCTTCGCTCAGGAACTGCTCGATAGTGGCTTTGGCTCGCAGGCACAGATTGCCGAAGTGCTCAACGTGACCCGTTCGGCGGTATCGATGTCGATCTCGGTTGCCAAGGCGATCGGAACTGCACTGGCCCATGCAATCGGACCGGCGCACGGCGTCGGCCGTCCCAGATGGGAAGCTTTGGCCAAGGAGCTTGCCGACAGCCGGATCGAGAACGACGATCTTTCCCGAGTTGCTCTTGATGTTCGCGCCAAGGCGGCCGCGAACGAACAGGCGGATAAGGATCCGCAGGTTGATCCTTCGGTGGCGGCTTTTGAGGCCGTTGCGCGGCACGTAAAAAAGAGTGTGAGCTCGACGCTCGGCAAGAAGCCGAAATCGAAGACCACTGCCCTTGTGATCGATGGCACGCCCGTGGGCGCTATCAAGAGATCTGGCCGGGCGCTTCGCCTGGACCTGACGGATGTGGATGATGCCTTTGCGGAGTGGCTTGATGCCCGCGCGCAGGACGTCCTCGAAGAGCTTCACGATCGCTGGAAAGGCGAGACATGAAGAGAGGCAGAGCAGCAACAAAAAGGAGGCACGGTACAGGCTAAAGAAAAGGTCCCGCAAAGCTTGCGCTCCACGAGACCCCAACTTTGATCTTAGCACTTTCAAGGTAGTGGGCCGGTGCGCAAACCGCAAGTCATATGTGATTCGCGGAACACCTTTTCTATGCCTTCGTGAATGACATCATGGAGTACACACCGATTTCGCCGTTTATGCGGCCGATCTCGCACGCCCATCTGCGCGTGGTCGAGCGGCCTGAGGCGTCTGTTCCGGGCAAGCCCGTGAACAAGTGGGAGCTCCTTCGCGAGCTGTCCAAGGCGCAGGCCGCCTTTGGCGTTTCTGATCGCGATCTGACCGTTCTGCAGGGGCTTCTGAGCTTCTTTCCGGATGATGCGCTTGGCGGGAACGCAGAAATGGTCGTCTTCCCGTCCAACAAGGCAATCTGCGAGCGGCTGAACGGCATGGCCTGCTCCACGATGCGCAGGCACATTGCCCGCCTGGTGGACGCTGGCTTGCTCATGCGACGCGATAGTCCTAACGGGAAGAGGTATGTCCGCAAGCATGGCGAAGAGCGCGTGGCTTTCGGCTTCGATCTCTCGCCGCTCTACTGCCGGTCCGAAGAGGTGGCACGGGCCGCAGAGGCCGTGCGTGAGGCCGAGGACCGTGTGCGCCGGCTGCGGGAGGTCGTGAGCCTCATGCGGCGCGATCTTGCTGCCCTGGCGGAGTTTGGAGAAGAGATCCAGCCAGGTCTTGGCCTCTGGGACCAACTACGCGACAAGGCTGTCCTGACAGCGCGCGCCCTGCGTCGCAAGCTCATGCTCGAGGAGCTCTCGGCATACCGAGCAGAGCTCGAAGCTCTTCTCGATCATGCACGCAACGTCATTGATGGCCCTGAAACAGAAGAAATGAACACCAATGATGCCAGTTTTGAGCGTCACCATCATAATTCAAACGAAGAATCTATAGATCTTGAACCTGCCTTAGAGAAAGGCGGGGCGGCGGCCGGCGCGCCAGATGTTGAAACGGATGCGCCTGGTGCTGACGTGGAAGAAGCGGACACAAGACGCATGCCAAAGATCCCGCTCCATCTGGTGATCGCGGGCTGCCCGTCGCTCAAAACCTTTTACCAGGGCGACATCCGCCACTGGCATCAGCTTTTCACCGCGGCTTGCCATGTACGGCCGGCCATGGGGATCAGTGCGTCTGCTTGGGAAGAAGCGCAACGGTTCATGGGGCCCGAGCAGGCATCGATCGTTGTTGTCGCCATGCTGGAACGCTTTGCCGACATCAGATCGCCCGGCGGATACCTCCGTGCGCTGACATCGAAGGCGGCGGCGGGCGAGTTCTCTTGCGGGCCGATGGTCATGGCGCTGATGTCCCGGCGAAACGCGGCGTGATGTTCACAGCTGTGAACATTCTCCCCGTCGGTGCCCCGCTCGACGAAGTTCACAGCTGTGAACTCTCTGCGCCGTATGATGAGCAACCAGCAGACAGAGGGAAAGGCTGGGGGTTTGAGGGGTGACGGGAAGTGAGATCGGGAGAGTGGCTTCCGGCGCCCGTCGTGGAGAAGATCTGATGGCGAAAGCAGCCCAGAACGTCGTCCTGTCCCCGTCGCGGGACATCCCCTTCGACAAGCTCGTGCTGAGCCAGTCCAATGTACGGCGCATCAAGGCAGGCGTCTCGATCGAGGAACTGGCCGAAGATATCGCGCGGCGCGGCCTGCTGCAGGGCTTGAACGTCCGGCCCGTGGTCGATGCTGAAGGGGTCGAAACCGGCATGTTCGAGATCCCGGCCGGCGGCCGTCGTTTCCAGGCGCTGTCGCTGCTGGTGAAGCAGAAGCGGCTGGCCAAGACCGCGCCGATCCCTTGCATCGTGCGGGATGCGGCGTCGGAGATCCTCGCCGAGGACGACTCGCTCGCGGAGAACATGCAGCGCGTCACCCTGCACCCGCTCGACCAGTTCCGCGCATTCCAGGCCCTGCGCGAGAAGGGTCAGGGCGAGGAAGCGATCGCGGCGGCCTTCTTCGTCACGCCGCAGATCGTGAAACAGCGCCTGAAACTCGCTTCCGTGACCCCTGCCCTGCTCGAGGTCTATGCCGAGGATGGCATGACGCTCGAACAACTGATGGCATTTACCGTGAACCCGGATCACGCGCGTCAGATGCAGGTCTGGGAGGCGATCAAGAACTCCTGGAACAAGGAGCCCTATGCCATCCGGCGCATGCTGACCGAGACCTCGGTCAGGGCCTCAGATCGTCGCGCGGTCTTCGTCGGTGTCGATGCCTATGAGGCGGCGGGCGGTGTCGTCCTGCGCGATCTCTTCCAGGGAGATGATGGCGGCTGGCTCGAGGACCCTGCCCTCCTCGACCGGCTGGTTGCCGAGAAGCTTCAGGCTGAAGCCGAGGCGCTCGTTTCCGAAGGCTGGAAGTGGATCGAGGTGGCAGCCGACCTGCCCTATGGCTACAGCCACGGTCTGCGGCGTCTCGCCGGTGAACCTGCGCCGACAACCGACGAGGAAAGCGCGGCCCACGCTTCGCTTCTCGCCGAGTATCGTGCGCTGGAAGAGGAATACTCCGGTCAGGACGAATACCCCGAAGAGATCGATGCGCGGCTCGGTCAGCTCGAAATGGCGATGGAAGCGCTCGAGCAGCGACCCTTGATCTACGATCCGGCCGAGGTCGGGCGCGCGGGCGTCTTCGTCACGCTGGATCGGGACGGCAGTCTCGCGGTCTATCGTGGCTATGTCCGGCCCGAGGACGAGCCGCGCGAGGAAACCGCAGTCCAGGATGGTGATGGCGCGGATGCCATGGGGCAGGGGGGTGATGTCGGTGTTTCCAGCTGGAAACCCTCGGGGACCTCTGTCGGCGGCACCGTCATCACTTCGGGTGGTCAGCCGATCGGCTCGGACGGTTCGGAGGAGGAAGATGACGGCGCGCTGAAGCCGCTGCCCGAACGGCTGGTCATGGAACTGACCGCCCACCGGACCCTCGCGCTGCGCGAGGCCATCGGGCGTTCGCCGGACGTTGCTCTGACGCTCCTGCTCCTGAAGTTGGTGACGGATACCTTCCGCACCTCCTCTGCGATGGGCAGCTGCCTCGAAGCCTCGGTGCGTCACGTCTACATGTCGGCCCAGGCGCCCGATCTGAAGGACAGCGTCGTGGCGAAGCTCGTCGACGAGCGTCACGCCGCCTGGGAGGCTGATCTGCCTCTCGGCGATGATGCCGCGCTCTGGGACTATCTGACGGTCCTCGACCAGGGCAGCCGTCTGGCGCTGCTGGCGCATTGCCTCAGCTTCGGGATCAACGCGCTCCATGAGAAGGTGAACCCCTATGGGGCGGGCATCTCCGCCAGTGGCCTGACCCGCCGCATGGCCCATGCCGATCTTGTGGCGCGTGCCGTCGATCTCGACATGGTCGAAGCGGGCTGGGAGCCGACGGTCGATGGCTATCTCAACCGTGTGCCCAAAGCCCGTATCCTCGAGGCCGTGCGTGAGGCGAAGGGGGAGGGGACCGCGCAGCTTCTCGATCATCTGAAGAAGGGCGAGATGGCTACCGAAGCCGAGCGGCTTCTCAAGGGCAGCGGCTGGTTGCCCGAGGTCCTGCGCCGGGCCGATCTGGTGGCGTTCGACGGCGAGGCGGTCGGAGAAGGGCAGGGGGAGGACGCGGGCGAGCCCGAGGATGTCGATCTCCCGGCCTTCCTGACTGCCGATCTGCCGGACAGCGCAGCGTCGATGATGGCAGCCGAGTGATCTGAGCCATCCGGGGGGGCGGGCGAACCCGCCCCAAATCTCACAAAATACAGTAATATCAATATGATGAATGCGGATACTCGCATTCGGGATGAAGAATCATGTCTGCAACAAACATCATCGACACAGCCCCTCTCGGGGCGCTGATCCGCTACACTGACGGCAGTCCCAAGCCGCCGGCACGTTTCACCAAGAAGCTCGCGGCCTGGGAGCGCTCGAACGGCGTCGGTCGTCTCGTGAAGAAGGAACCGCCGCGGGTCTATCCGACCTGGACCGCTCCGGCCGCTTTCACGCTGCATGAGGGAAACTTCTCCTCGGACGGGGTCATCCTCGTCACCATCATGCGCAGCCATTCGGCCGACAGCCGCTTGATTTTCGAGGTGGCCGAGGAACCGATGGCCGGGCAGGTCCGCGTGCTCCTCGACTTCGGTGGGAATACCGAACTGCTGCATCTCGCGGAGTCCGTTACCGCTGCCGAGCTCTGGATCGCCCGCGAAGGTTATCGCAACGCTCGCCTCGAAATCGTCGGCACTGAGGACGGCGAGAGGGCAGGGGGCGCGGGCCTGGCCGCCTGAGCCCTGACAAGGCGTGAGGGGCCTGCCAAAGGGCGGGCCTCTCACCGACCACATGAATCTCGTCCCGCGATGCCGCGGGGGCACCAAGGGATCCATCCCCCAAGAAGGAGGTCTTCAACTAAAAGCCTGGCCGGGAGGCTGGCGGCGTTCCGAGCATCAGCGGGACAATCGGCTCCTGACGTTGGGGGACCATCCCCCGCTCGCCATTCCCTTCCTTGCCCCGAATCCCGTCTTCGAGATCAACCCGCGAGGGGTCGGACTACGGGCATGCCCGTGCCGCCGGGTGCATTCGGGCAAGCCGAACGCACCCGGTGATGTCAGCCAGTCTTCGGGCCTGCGGGGTCCTGTCGCGCGGGGGATGGTCCCCCGCCTCCAAGACAGGAGCCAAACAGATGTCCCGCAAAGATGCTTACGCTTTCGCCGCCTCCCTTGCCGCCACGCTCATGGTCTCGATCGTCGTCTTCCAGGCAGGCGATGGTACCTTCGGCGCCGTCCCCGCCGATGAAATCGACGGCGACGAGGTTCAAGTGATCGCTGAGGTCGACCCGTGGGCATAAGGCCCACGGTTTGTCCCGAGAGCTCGGCATCGGGGCAGGGTCCCCGATCCGGTCCGTTCGGCTTTCAGACCTCTCGGTGGCCCGGAAATCTGAGCCGACGCGGAGGTCGGCACGACTGCCCAAGGAGCCGAACGCCCGGTGTCGAGTTTACGGTCCGCCCGAAACGTCGAGGAAGAGTTTCACCAGGGCGACGTTGATGAAGTAGTTGTGCTTTCCAGAGCGATGCTTTTCGACAAAGCCCTGCTCAGCCAAAGTATCGAGATACTTCGCGGCCGTCTGCCGACTGACATCCAGATCGTTCTGCAGATATTCGATCCGGGTGTAGGGATGACGAAACAAGTTGTTCAGAAGTTCCTGGCTGTAAATCTTCGGCAAGTTTTCACGTAGCCGATGCTTCACGTCCGCCATTTGCTGTCGGATGCCGGTGACGATCTCGACTGTTGTGGCCGAAGTCTCTGCAACGGCCTCCAGCATGTAGATGACCCAGGGTTCCCAATCGCCCGTGTCGCGCACCGCCTGAAGGTGCCTGTAGTAGTCCGCTTTGTTACGGGTGATGA
Organism: Fuscovulum ytuae; assembly: GCF_029953595.1. Taxonomy (NCBI): domain Bacteria; kingdom Pseudomonadati; phylum Pseudomonadota; class Alphaproteobacteria; order Rhodobacterales; family Paracoccaceae; genus Fuscovulum; species Fuscovulum ytuae. The sequence goes on from NZ_CP124536.1 coordinate 7,611, forward strand.
ACCGCGACAGGTAGAGCACCGGGATGTCGAGCAACCCCGTTCTGGTCAGATAAAGTACGTTGAGGATGCGCCCGATACGTCCGTTGCCATCCGGAAACGGGTGGATGCTTTCGAACTGATGATGGATCAAAGCCATCTTGATGAGCGGATCGAGATCGCTGAGTTCATCGTCGTTGATGAACCGTTCGAGCGCCGTCATGTGGCGGACAATTTCGTGCGCATCCTGGGGGGGGACGAAGACGATCTCCCCTGTTTGCTCGTTCTTGAGGGCAGTACCCGGTGTCACTCGAAAGCCATCGCTGCGGCCCTTCAGCAAGCGGAACATGTCGATGAGCGCCGAATTTGGGATCAGGCCGCCGGTTTCGCCCAAGCGTGCGTATCCGAGCCGCAGAGCGTCGCGATACAGCGCTACTTCTTTGGCCGCCGGGGACTGCGGATCGTCAGGGAAAACATCCGCCTGAAACAGTTCATCCTGCGTTGTGACGATGTTTTCGACTTCCGACGAAGCTTTGGCTTCCTGAAGAGCCAGCGTGTCGATCAGGATGCCTTGGTTCGGAATGGTCTTGGCCTGACCCTTCAGATCCGCAAGCGCGCGGCTGGCGCGAGCGAGCGCCTTCAGGACCGGAACGGTTTCGATCTCGGCCGGGGGTGGCAGGGCGGGAATGGCATAGGTCGGCTTTAACATGTGCTCCGCGTCGTGTTAAGAAATCGTCGTTTTTCTAACATGATCGAACAGTCGTGTCAGCAAAAACCGGTTTCCTTAACTTGGGCCATGCTTCGCCCGGGCGGGGTCACCCAACTCCGTCAGACCGCCAGAGCGCTCGGGTCCTTGCCGGCGTTGATGTGGTCTGCGAACCACTGCGGTTTCCGGCCCCGGCCCGACCAGGTGAGGGCCGCGTTCTCAGGGTGCCTATACTTCGCGAGGGCCGGCGCACGGGTGGCTTTCACCTCAATACCGATCAGTTCGGCGAGGGAGTAGCCCATCTCCTTGGCGATTGCTTCCAGCTTGGTGCGGGCTTCGGCCTTATGACGGTCCTCATAGGTGGAAATCGCCTTGGCGAGGTCCTTCTGCAATTGCCGCAGTTCCTTGAGCGACATCGCCTCGAGATTGAAATCAGCCATTGGGCTTTCGTGTCTGGGATGATGAATTCGGGATAGCCGTCAGGTCGCAACATCGCAACTCCCACGGAGGTTAGCGCGATAGGCAAGGGGATGAAGTTGGCTTGAGCCGCCGGGTCGGTGGTTTCGAAGATGCTTTGACTCCGTTGCCTTGGCCAGGAAGGCCGAGTTCAGCGAGAGCCCCAGGTCGCCCCTATCCCCGGCGCCATCCCTTCGACTGACAATCCCCTAAGCCTGTTCGGCCTCTGGCGCGCAACCCCGCGTCAGTCCGGGCCGTGTTGGCTAGCGTTTCTGAGGAAACGCGTCACCTGCCCGCTCCACCCCGGCCCTCTGGAGGTTTCCGGTCGACGTTCCGTCTCCCGTGCACGCCTCAGCCGACAGGCTTTTTCCGGGTCTTGTCGAAGGGACGGTCCCAGGGACAGGAAACACAGGAGCTTAGCATGCAGAACATCGTCATCCTCGCCGGCAACATCGGCCAGACCCCCGAAGTCCGCACCACCCAGGGCGGCAGCAAGATCACCAACTTCAGCCTCGCCACCTCCCGCCCCCGCCTCTCGGAAGGTCGCGTCCTGCGCGACGAGAACGGCTACCGGGTCATGGACACGGAATGGCACCGCATCACCTGCTTCAACGGTCTCGGCAAGACCGTCGCGGAGCACTGCGAGAAGGGCATGAAGGTCCTCGTCCACGGCCGCATCCACTACACGAAGTGGACCGACGCAACCGGCACGGACCGCTACGGCTGCGAGATCATCGCCGAGAAGGTCGACTTCCTGAGCCGTCCGAAGTCGGCCGAGAACGAAAACCCCGAGCTGGTCGACCGCGACGACGAGATCCCGTTCTGAGGAACGGGGTCTCCCCCTCGGGCCCGGCGGGACACCCGCCGGGTATCGTCTTTTTCGGCTCTTAGCAGCCGGTCATTTTGCGGCGGTCTGCACCGAACCTTTCATCCACAAGACAACTCTTTCGACCAGTTCTGCAGGCTCCATCACCGCATGCTGGCGTGGATCTGTGCCCACGATGCCCCACAACGGTGATTGCGGATCCAAGCGATGCGCCGTGTCAGGGTCGGAACTCAGTCGGTTGATGTCCGATAGACCCGGTGCGATCCCGTCGAGGAGTGTCGTCTCGAACAACCCCGCATGGTCTGGCGGCTGGCCGGGAATGAGGGCGCGATTGACGGAAAGAGCGACGACCTTTGGCTGACTATTGCGCAAGTTCCAATTTGAGGCGAGGCGGTCGATCATTTCGAGCTGGGTGTCGGCGAAGTGGCCAGAGAACAGGACCACCCGCTTCACCCCGAGATCCCGCAGTCGGCGGAGGGTGAATGTGAGGAGCGCCTCGATCTCTGTCGCGTCTGGCATCATCACTGTCCACGGGAAGTCACCGTGATCTCCACCTGTGCCGTAGTAGAGTGTGGGCCAGACGAGGCCACCGGTCCGCTCGGCTGCTCGGAGGCAGAGGCCGTGGGCAGTCAGGGCGTCGAGGCCAACGGGCAGGTGGTGGCAGTGCCATTCGATCGTGCCGAGGGGCAGGTAGATTAAGGATGCCTCTTGCAGCGCCTCGTTGATCTGGTGCGGGCGGAGGCGTTCGATTTGCCTGGTCATCGGTAGAAGTTCCTGACCCATGCATGGCTAGGCAGGCGGGCCAACAGGTCGTCGGGGAAGGCCGCGCCGTCGCAGTATCGGACGTTCATGTCGACCTCCTCGGGAGATTTCATGCCAGGGATCAGGGTGCTGATCGCGTCGTGGGCGAGGACGTAGCGCATCGCCGCCTCTGCCAGCGTCGGGAAGTAGGGAGTGACTTCGGCCTTGAGTGCCTCCACCCGCCGCAGGGTTTCGGCGAAGCGGTCGCCGCGGAACATCTGGTGGGGTTGGGAGCTGGGTTCGAAGCGATCGTAGCTGTCGGTGGTCCAGTTTCCGACGAGGGAGCCGGAGTCGAGTGGGACACGGGCGATGATGGCGGTGCCGCTGTCATTGGCCGCGGGGAATAGTGCGTCGCGGGGTGGCTGCTCGAACATGTTGAAGATCACCTGTTCCGAGGCGACGAGGCCAAGCCGCGCAAGGATCACGCCCTCTTCGGGGTGATTGTCGCGGAGCGAGACGCCGATCTGGTCGATCTTGCCTTCAGCCCGCAGGTCGTTGAGCGTTTCAAGCCAATCGAGTTCGCGGTGGCCCATCGGCCCCCAGCTGTGAAGCTGAAACAGGTCGAGGCGCTCGACACCGAGACGACGGAGAGAGTTTTCAACGTTGCTTCGCAGATGCCATTCGGGGAAGCGCCCGCGCAGTTGCGGGGCCGGGTCGTCAGGGTTCGGCCACACTGTGGGCTGGGCCTTGGTCGCGACGTAGATCTTGCCGCCTTTCCACTGCCGCAGCGCCTGCCCAATCACCGTTTCGGAATGGCCGTGGCCATAGAGTTCGGCTGTATCGACGAAATTGATGCCGCGCTCGAAGGCATGAAGCAGGGTGCGGATCGAGGCCGCATCATCGACCTTGCCCCATTGCCCGCCGATCTGCCATGCGCCGAAGCCGATCTCGGACACTTTCCATCCGGTTCGGCCAAAATCCCTGTATCTCATCGCGCGCCCTCCCTGCATTCCGTGGGGATAGGGGGCGGAGGGCGTAGTCTGGAAGCGTCGTTCTGATGGGATTCAATCAGGCCGGTGGTGTGTCGGGCAGGTTCTGCGGGCCGTAGAGCAGGAAGGGTACATTCGAAGTGTAGGGCGGTTCCGCATGGCTCGCCCCTTCGAAGCCGAAATGGTTCATTAGGACTTCGAGCGCGTATTGCGACTGCATCTCGGGGCTCTGGTCGATGGTCAGGGTCATCGTTCCTTCGCGAAGAGATTGGTAGGTGAAGGCAGTCAGTTCGTGGCCGATGAAGATCGGGCGTCTGGGAAGGATGTCGGCCTTCATCGCTGCGACCACACCGCGATTACCTGCACCGGCATTGTATATGCCGACGGTTTCCGGGTGGCGCTTGAAGGCTTCCCGAAGCTTCGCCTCGGACACGACAGGATCGTCACCACCGCGCACGATTTCCGCAAGTTCAAGATGCGGGACCTCAGCCGCAAGATGGTCTGTCAGACCACGGATGCGCTCGGCATGGGCCTGAAAGCCGATATGGTGGCAGAGGATCATCACCTTGCCGGGCCGCGTCGGCGGAGTCATGCGACCAAGGAAATACCCTGCGGACCGTCCGGCCTTGTAGTGGTCAATCCCGGCATAGGCGAGGCGGGCCGAGTCCGGCACATCAGAGATGATAGTGACGACCGGGTGGCCGGCCTTTGACAGATCCGCGATGGTTGAATGGATCAGGGGATGGTCGGGCGCATCGACGATCACCGCATCAAAGCCAGGACGCGCCATCGCCTCGGCGATGGCTTCGGGGCTCTCGTATTTCAGCATGGTGCGGTGGATCGAGATACGGCTATCGAGGCGTTGGCCGAGACGGCGCATCTCGACCCCCATGCGGGTGATGAGCGGGCGTTCGGGGCGGGCAAGGATGACGTTGACGCGGAGGATGCGGTGGTGGGTCGACGGCAGGAGCCGCTTCAATCCAAGCTCGCGCGCTGCGGTCAGGACGCGACGGCTGATCTCTTCGCTGACGTTCCCGCGCTCGTTGATAACTCGGTCAACGGTCGCCGGAGCGACGCCCGCACGCTCTGCAACATCAGCCAAGCGGACTTTTCGCCATGGTGATTTTTCTTTTATTTCAGTCATTTGTCAAAGGCATGGCCTGCATTGATTGTTTTCAATCAACGCGACATGCGACAAGCTGTCAAGCCTTGGTATGACTCCCGTCGAAAGGCACGGGAGGGTGCCTGACAGGGGAAACTATCGAACCGCGAGGCACGGGACGCCTCGGATCCATCACGCGGAACCATGCGGTTCTGTGGACGGAAAAGGTTTGTGTCGACGCTGCCTCGCCCTCTTTTGCCCTGATCGAGAAGAGGCACCCTGATGGGTGAAGGAACATGGACGAACTGAAATACGGCACGAAGAACAAGCGGGGCGACTTCACCCCGAACGATCGTCTGGAAGGTGCGCCGGTCTTTATCTGGCCGCCCAGGCCCCTGAAGTTCCTGTCGTGGTTGCCGTCGTATTTCCTGCCGTGGAATGTGCTGTTCTTCGCGATGGGCGCAGTCTTGTGGTTCTATGCGACCCCGTCGAAGGAGACGCTGGCGGCTCTCCACTGGCAGTGGATGGCCTACATTCTGGGGCGCAACGCCCTGATCGTCTTCGTCCTTTACGGTGCGCTGGAGATGCGGCTCTACAAGCAGCGCGCTCAAGGGAACCGCTTCAAGTTCAACGGGCTGTTTCCGGCGGATCGGAAGTCGGACGTGTTCATGTTCGGCAGCCAGAACATCGACAACATCATCCGCAGTTTCGGCACGGGCGTTCCGATCTGGACGGCCTATGAGATCGTCATGCTGCATCTTTGGGCCATCGGCTGGGGGCCTTGGGCGACCTTCGCCGACCATCCGTGGGCACTGGTGATCCTTGGTCTGCTGGTTCCGGTGATACACGAGACGCACTTCTTCTGCATCCATTGGCTCATCCATCAGGGTCCGCTCTACAAGTGGGTGCATTCGGTTCACCATAATTCGGTGAACCCCTCGCCTTGGTCGTCGCTGTCGATGCATCCAGTGGAGCATCTGCTCTATTGGTCTGACGTGTTGATCCATCTGATCCTGCCGTCGCATCCCCTGCTTGTCATGTATCACCTGCAGGTGACGGGAACGGGCGCGGTCGTTGGCCATATCGGCTTCGACAAGATCGAGACGGGCAAGGACAGCGCCTTCGGCACGCATGCCTATGCTCACTACCTGCATCACAAGTATTTCGAGGTGAACTACTCGGATGGGCTGATGCCTTTCGACCGCTGGTTCGGCACCTGGCATGACGGCACCAAGGATGGTGACGCTCTGATGCAGGCGCGGTTCGAGAAGAAGAAGGCCCGGCTGAACGCCAAAGCCGAGAACACCCCGAACTGACGAGATACCGGGATGGCCTGCGGAGGAGTAGGCCACGCCGTGACCGGCACGATCCCGTGCCAACAACAATGGGAGCCCCGTCGAGCAACACGACGGCCAACAGGAGGAGGAAACCCCATGAAACTGACTACCCTTGCGAAGGCGATGGCCACAACCGCAGGACTCTCCCTTACCGCTGTCGCGGCGAACGCTGCCGACATCGCGGTGATCGCAGGTTCGGCTCAAGACGCATTTTTCAACGTGGTCAAGAAAGGCGTTGATGATGCTGCGCTGGTCGTTCAGGCGAATGGTGGCACGGTGACCTACCTGACGGTTCCGAACTACGACAATTTCGGACCAGATCTGGTCAGCCTGATCAATACCGCCGTCAGCCAAGGCGTTGACGGGATCGCCATCCCGGTCTGGGTGCCGGACGCCCAGGTTCCCGCGCTGCAGGAAGCGGCAAAGCAGGGCATCAAGATCATGATGTATAACTCCGGTGCGGACTCTAAGGACGCCATCTCGGGCATCAACTACTTCGGATCCGACGAGAAGGTGGCCGGCATCGCGGGTGGTGAATATCTGGCGAAGACCGGTGCCAAGAAGATCATGTGCGTGATCCAGGTTCCGGGGGCCGTGAACCTTGAGACGCGCTGCAACGGTGTCGAAGAAGGTGCCAAAGCGAACGGGGCCGAGATCGTCCGTCTGCCGCTTCCGGCGAACCTTGACGGCAATGCTGCCGGCACGGCAGAGGCCATCAAGGCCGAACTTCTGAAGGATCCGTCGGTGGATGCCGTTATCACGCTCTCCGCAGGCGTGGCAGATGCGGCTAACATGGCGATCGAGCAGGCCGGTGTCGCCGACAAGGTCAAGCTGGGCACCTTCGACATGAACGCATCGGTCCTCGACCGGATCAAGAACGGCAAGCAGGCGATGGCAATTGACCAGCAGCCCTACCTGCAATCTTTCCTTGCCACTACGATGCTCGCTTCGGCCATCGACTGGGGAACCGATCTTGCCACCGATCCGGTCCTGACCGGCCCGGCCATCGTCGACTCTTCCAATATCGATGCCGCCCTTGCCGGTGTCGCTGCCGGCACGCGCTGATATCCTGACCGGGGCCGGCCCTTCCGGCTGGCCCCGTATTCTTTGACGACGCCCGGGGGAGATGCACCAATGGGAAAACTTTCACTTGATGTCCTTATGAGGCGGCCCGAAGCGGGTGCATTTCTGGGCATGGTCTTCGTGGCCATCTTCTTCACGATCTTTGGGGGCGTGCTGTTTGTGTCGCCCCAAGGTATTGCAAGCTGGCTGAACGTGGCTGCCAACCTTGGCATCATCGCTGTGCCCGTGGGCTTTCTGATGATTGCGGGCGAGCTTGATATATCCATCGGGGCAATGGTGCCTGCGGCCTCGATGACCATCGGAATCGTTTCTGGATACTACGGGTTGCCCATCGTCGTCGGCATTGCCGTGACGCTTGCCTTCGGGGTGATCGTCGGCCTGATCAACGGGATCGTGGTGGTCCGAACAGCCGTTCCGTCGCTTATCGTCACGATGGGCACGCTCTTCGCCGTGGCAGGACTGATGCTTTTCCTGTCCATCGTGCTAACAAACACCACCTCGGTTTCCATGCCGAACATTGAGCCTTGGGCGAAAGCGATCTTCGGGAGTTTCATCTTCGGGACCTATCAGGTCATGGTAATCTGGTGGGTCGTGCTGACCGCCATGTTCTTTTTCTTCCTGCACATGTCGCCGTGGGGGAACTGGGTCTACGCTCTTGGCGGTGACAAGGTGTCTGCCCGCAATGCCGGCATCCCGACAGATGCGGTGACCATCGGACTATTTGTGCTGTCCTCGGTCTCTGCCTCCTTCGTCGGAATGTGCCAGACGATCCTGTTTAACTCGGCACAGGTCTCCGCAGGGCAGAGCTACATCTTCAACACCATCATCTCCGTCGTGGTAGGCGGGGTATTGTTGACGGGGGGCTTCGGGTCGGTGGTCGGGATCTTCTTCGGCACCATCACCTTCGCCATCGTAAACCAAGGCATCTATTTCACGGACTTCGACCGAAACCTGTCGAGCTTGATAATCGGTGTCATGCTTCTGGTCGCAGTGCTGATGAATAACACCTTCCGCAAGATGGCGCTCGCCGCCACGACCAAGAAGAAAGGGGCGTGACCGTGACTGCTCCCATCCTTTCACTGAAGAACATCAACAAGTCCTTCGGTCCCATCGACGTCCTGCATGACATCAACCTCGATGTCCGTGCCGGTGAGGTTCTCTGTCTTCTCGGCGACAACGGGGCAGGGAAATCGACTCTTATCCGCATTCTTTCCGGTGTCCATCAGCCGACCACCGGCACGATCGAACTGGACGGTCAGCCTGTCACTTTCCCCGCACCGCGAGCAGCGCAGGAGGCAGGGATTTCGACAGTCCACCAGTTCGGCGGCACCTTTCCCCTCATGTCCATCGGGCGGTCATTCTTTGTCGGCGTAGAGCCGACCAAGGGCTGGGGACCGTTCAAGATCTACGACCGGAAGAAAGCCAACGAGATCGCGGTCAAGGCCGTGCAGGAGATGGGCATTACCCGCATTACCGACGGCGACCGGCTTGTCGGGGGCTTGTCAGGTGGCGAACGCCAGTCTTTGGCCATCGCCCGTGCCGTCCACTTCGGCGCACGGGTGCTGATCCTTGACGAACCGACCGCCGCGCTTGGGGTGAAGCAGGCAACGCATGTCCTTCGGATCGTGAACGAAGCGAAACGCCGAGGCCTCGCGGTGATCTTCATTACCCATCAGGTCATGCATGCGATGGCCGTGGGTGACCACTTCGCGGTCCTGATCCGTGGAGCCGTCGCTGCGGACTTCAAGAAGGGCGAGAAGACCCGCGAAGAGATCACGGATCTCATGGCGGGCGGTGCTTCGATGGCAAGCCTCGAGGCCGAAATCGAGAGTTACATGGCCAGCCATGATGGCCACCCGCCAAAGGCGGCGTAAGGGGTTGCCGGGGCAGGATCGACTTCTCCTCCTCCCTGTCCCGACATCAGGCAAGGTGCCCGCCTCTCCCGGCTGGGGCCTTGCGCGACAAGCGCCGGACCGGTCTCCCTCCGGTCCGGCGAATTCAAGACCTTCGAGGAAGACAATGCCAAGCTGGATCCGCGCCTGCGCCACCGATGACATCGAACCCGACGACATGATCCGTTTCGATCACGGAACCCAGACCTTCATCATCGTCCGCAGCGAGGACGACGAGTTCTTCGCGATGGATGGCATATGCAGCCATGAGAAGGTGCATCTCTGCGATGGGCTGGTGATGGACGGGGCCGTCGAATGCCCCAAGCACAATGCAACCTTCGACTATCGGACCGGCGAGGCGACGCGCGCGCCCGCTTGCGTGAACCTGCGGATCTTTCCCGTGAAGGTCGAGGGCGCGGACGTTTTCATCGAGCTTTGAGCAGACGGATCGAACATGACGATTAGACTTGCTGTCATCGGTGCTGGGATCATGGGCTGCGACCATGCCCGCATCTTTGCTGAGGAGATCCCGGGGGCGACGATCACAATCGTCTGCGATGCCTCGGAAACGCGTGCACGTGCTGTAGCCGATACGGTTGGGGCGAGGCATGTCCTCACGGATCCAGATGCCGCAATCACGTCCTCGGACGTAGATGCGGTGATAGTGGCATCGCCCGACTTCACTCATGCGCCCCTTTCGATGGCATCTATCGCGGCAGGCAAGCCCGTGCTGTGCGAAAAACCCCTGTCGCAGAAGTCTGCAGACTGCGTGCAGGTCATGGAGGCGGAACAGGCTGCGGGTCGTAGTTTCGTCCAGCTTGGCTTCATGCGCCGTTATGACCAGTCCTACATGGAGATGCGTCGCGCCCTAACCGAGGGCCGGATCGGCCGCGCGCTGATGATGCACAACTTCCACCGCAACGTGGCGACACCTGCCGCCGATTTCACCGGCGCGATGGCGATCACCAATTCCGCGCCGCATGAGTTCGACGTGGTGCGGCTGGTGTTGGGGACGGATTACGCGACGATCTCGGCATGGCAACCGAAGCGGTCGGATGCGGTGGTGGCCCCCGTGTTCATGGTGCTGGAAACCGTGGACGGGCAGGTCGTGGACATCGAGATCAACAACAATGCGGCCTATGGCTACGATGTGCGGGCCGAGTTGGTCGGGGAAAAGGGCGGGATCGCCATGAACCCCGTCGCCTATACTCGGCTGGACCAGAATCTTTGCCAACAGGTCGGCTATGACGCCGATTGGCGCGGCCGATACCACGAGGCTTATGTGCGCCAGAACCGCGCCTTTGTCCGCTTTGTGCAGACGGGCGTCTTCCCCGAGATCGGGTCGAGCGCATGGGACGGTTACGCCGCGGCCGTGGTGGCCGAAGCGGGCGTCAAAGCCTTGGCCGAGGGGCGCAAGGTGCCTGTGGAAATGATGAAAAAGCCGGAGTTCTACAAATGAAACTGGGGTTCGTGTCCGACAGCCTTGGCGGGCTGCCCTTCGAGACGATGTTGGACCATGCCGCGCGCATGGGTGTCAGCGGGGTCGAGGTGAACACCTGCGGCTGGTCTACCGCGCCGCATTTCGACCTGACGGGGATGCTCGGCAATACGGCCAAGCAGAAGGCGTTCCTGAGCGCCTTCGCGGAACGTGGGCTTGAGGTGATCAGCATGAACGCCAATGGCAACCCGCTGCATCCGACCGACCGGGCGCAAGGACAGGGGCTGCGCGACACCATCCGCGTTGCGGGTGAAATGGGGATCAAGACCGTCTGCACCATGTCGGGCCTGCCTGCCGGAAGCCCGACCGACACCATGCCGAACTGGGTGGTGTCGTCGTGGCCGCCCGAAACCCAAGCCATCCTCCGTTATCAGTGGGAAGAGAAACTGATCCCCTTCTGGACCGAGATCGTGGCGCTGGCGCGGTCTTGCGGAGTCGAGCGGATCGCGCTGGAACTGCACGGCAATCAGGTCGTCTACAACGTGCCGTCGCTCCTCAAGCTGCGTGCCGCCGTCGGCCCCGTCGTGGGCGCGAACCTCGACCCGTCCCACCTTTTCTGGATGGGGGCCGATCCCCTGATCGCCGCCGAGGCGCTTGGCGATGCTGTCTATCACGTTCATGCCAAGGATACCTTTCTGAACGCGCCGAGGCAGGCGACCACTAGCCTTTTGGAAAACGGCAGCTTGATGGACATCCCCGCGAGGTCCTGGAGCTACATTACGCTGGGCTTCGGGCATGGCGAGGAGTGGTGGCGGCAGTTCTGCTATCGCCTCAAGATGGCGGGCTATAATGGCTGGCTGTCCATCGAGCATGAGGATGTCCTGCTCAACTCCCTCGAAGGGCTGGAGAAGTCCGTTGCGCTCCTGCAATGCGTGATGCCGTCGGCCCCCGCCGATTACCAACCCCAAGCGATCTAAACGCATGCCATTCGCACGACAGATGCGAATGGCTGCTTTCCGCCCTTCACATCAGCCAGAGTCAGAGGAGTGCCGGTTTCCCAGTGACGGGTTGAGGGCTGGGAGAGTGGCTCCCGGCGCCCGTCGCGGGAGATAGCCGATGGGCGTTGTAGAAGTTCTGGATCCAGTCGCACCGGCGCGGGCGGGTGGCTGGAAAGTGGATGTGAGCCGGGGTGAGCGGAACGGGCGGGTGTCGTCCGAATGGTTCAACCGGCCCGATGATGAGCGGTATCTGTCGCTCGACGATCTCTGGGCCAATGTGAAGGGCCGCTCCGAGCGCAGCCGCAGCCGGGTCGTGCAGACTGCGGACATTCGCATCGAAGCCGCGCGCGACAACCCCGAGCGGCTGCACCTGATGCTGCCGAAAGCGCATGAACCGGTCGCACCGACGCATTGGGCCTTCGGCCAGCTTGCCAGCATCGTTGGTGCTCCGGCCTCGTACCTGCGGCAGTTGCCCGCGCCGCTGGCGGGCATCAACTTGCAATATGGCCTGACGAACCACCGCGCAGAGCAGGTGAAGACCTTCGAGACCGAGGATGGCCGCACCGAACTGCGTGCGGTGACCGGCCCCGACTATGGCCGCATCCATGACCACGAGCTCGTCGAGGCGGTGCAGCGCATCGCGGGCAATGGCACCGGCGACACACGCTGGAAAGTGCCGGGCGTGCTCGATTGGTCGACCGGTTTCTATAACCCCGATGTCGAGATCAGCCGCGATACGACCACGCTCTATGCTTCAGACCGCGATGTCTTCCTGTTCCTCGTTGACGATCACAACCCGATCGAGGCGGGCCGGCTGCCGGACGGTTCCCCTGATCTCTACTTCCGGGGCTTCTACTGCTGGAACTCCGAGGTAGGGGCCAAGACCCTCGGCATGGCGAGCTTCTACCTGCGAGCCGTGTGCCAGAACCGCAACCTCTGGGGCGTCGAGGATTTCCAGGAGATCACCATCCGCCACTCGAAATACGCGGCCTCCCGCTTTGCGCATGAAGCGGCACCCGCGCTGACGCGGTTTGCCAATTCCTCGCCGCAGGGCTTCGTGAACGGCATCAAGGCGGCGCGGCAGCAGATCGTGGCGCGGACAGACGAGGATCGGGATGACTTCCTGCGCAAGCGCGGCTTCTCGAAGGCGGAGTCCGGCAAGATCATCGAGAAGGTGCTGATGGAGGAAGGTCGCCCGCCCGAGAGCATCTTCGATTTCGTGCAAGGCATCACGCGCCTGGCACGCGACAAGACCCAGCAGGATGCCCGCCTCGACATGGAGGGGCGCGCCAAGAAGCTCCTCGACCGGGTCGGCTGACGCCTGGCCCGACAACGCGACCGCCCTCGCGCGCGGCGGTCGCGCTTTCCCCTTCAAACAGCATGCCGCTGGCCCCGCCTCGAGAGGGCAGGGGGCTTCGGCCTGCGCTTTTCAGCGAGAACCTTCATGACCCCTCAGGAAGAAACCGTCATCCTCGAGGCCCGTGACATCCTCGGCCGCTACCTCAGTCAGAACCCGGTCATCGGCAGCTGGCAGGCGCTGATGGACTATTGTGCGTTCAGCGTTCGTGGGCCCATCGAGCGCTTCCACGTGCTCTACCTCGACCGCAAGAACCGCATCATCTCCGATGAGCTCTTGTCGACCGGCACGGTCGATCATGTCCCGGTCTATCCGCGCGAGGTGATCAAGCGGGCGCTGATGCTGAACGCCAGCGCCTTGATCCTGATCCACAACCACCCCTCGGGCGATCCGACGCCGTCGGAGGCCGATCTCAGCATGACAAAGGAGATCCAGAAGGGGTGCAAGTATCTCGGCCTGACGCTGCACGACCACATCATCGTCGGGGCCGAGACCGAGCTGAGCCTGCGGGCCCTCGGCAAGCTCTGAGGGCCCATCGGACCCATCACCGCTGCCCCTTCGAGGAAGAGGGCTGCGGTTTGCTCTTTGACGGATGAGGTGGGGAGAGAGGCTTCCCGCGCCGTCGGAGATCTTCCCATGTTCGACCTGCCCTTGCCGATTCACTCGACCGCCTACGCGCGTGGCGTCACACCGCACTTTCCGACTGCCGACGCCGATCCCAATCATCCCTTCGCCTTGACCCTGTCGCGCCGCGCACCGGCCGATCTCATGTCGGGCCGCGCCGCCCCGCTCGTCCTCGCCTGTTTCGCGTCGCTGGCCGAGGCCATGCAGGGCGCGATCGACCATGCCGAGGGGATCGCCCCGGATGCCGCGCCCCAGCTTCTGGCAATCCTCGATCGCGATGAGCGCCTCGTGTTGGCCGGGGCGTCCAGCGACCACGCCGTCGCTTGGTGCCACCCGGTGACGAGCGCGGCCGAGGCGCGGGGCGTCGTGACCGAGGCGAGCCAGCTACGCGCGCAGGCGGGCCGCGCGGCCACCTGGGGTGAGCCCGATCTCGCGCAGCGGCTGCGCCACCGCGCCGATCTTCTGGACGGGCGTCTCGTCGACCCGCTCTGGCGCGCCTTCGCCGCCCGGGCGCTGCAGGTCGCTGCTTGAAGTCTGAGAGACAGAGGTGGGCAGGGGCGATTTGGAGCTTGTCCGGGGGAGAGAGATCGCCCGGCCCGGCTCCGATCCCTTCCCCTGACCGGAGACATCCGATGACCCTGACTGAACCTACCCTGGCGCCGCCGATGGCGCCCTCGACCGTCGACATGGCGCAGATCTTCGCAGCGCATGCCGCGCGCGCGGCCCGGATCGAAGCCTTGCGCCCCGGCAACAAGGACCGCCTCTTCGATGGTCTCATGGCCGCCGGCATCACCCATGTCACCGTGACCTTCGACGGTGCTGGCGACAGTGGCCAGATCGAAAGCATCGGCGCCTGGTCCGGCGAGACCGCGGTCGAGTTTCCCGCGACCGAGGTCGAATACGCCGCGCTGACCTGGGATGACCCCGAGGTGGAGATGCGGCAGCTGTCGCTGGAGGATGTCGTGGAGCAACTCGCTTACGACTTCCTCTCCGACAGCCATGGCGGCTGGGAGAACAACGACGGCGGCTGGGGCGAGTTCTGCTTCGACGCGGCCGCCCGCTGCATCCACCTCGAGTTCAACGAGCGGTACACCTCGTCCGAACTCTTCACCCATGATTTCTGAGGGGGCTGCGATGGCACATCCCTATCACCACGCCCTCTCTTCGGTGAAGAAATGGGGCGGCACGGTCGACGACTTCATCGCGGTGCATGCCTGGTTCGACCAGAGCAAGGAGATCATGGCCGACTTCCGTCACCGGGCGCTCCGCCACCATGCTGAGGGCATCTTCATGGCCGAGACGATCTTCGGGCCGACCCTCACCCTCTCGACCGGGCGCATCATCCCGACCCGCTGGGTGGGTGAGCAGCATGTGAAGGAAGACCTTGGCTTCATCCCGAGTTTCGCTGACTGGGTAAAGGCCATCCGGCCCGAGCCTTGGATGGGCCGGTCGGCGCGGATCGAGGCGCTGGTCGATCCGCATCTCGCCTCGCCCGTGGTCGAGGTCGCCTGACATGACCGACCCGGCCTATCAGCGCCTCGGCCTGCCAGTGACGGCCTCGCCCTATACTGTTCTGCGGGCAGCGGTCCGGGCGCTGCACCCCGACACGCGCGCCGTGCGCGGCTTCCGGGCCGCGCGCAAGCGCTTCTACCGGCAGATGCTCTGCGCGCATGCCGCGCGACAGGCGGCGGACGACACGCCTACCGACTGATCGCCCCCACGCATCCGTTCACCCCATTCCAGTGCCCGGCCTCTTGGCCGGGCGTTCCCCATTCAGGAGGTACCCATGGCGGATTACTTCACCCATTTCTCATGCCTGCTCGACGTCGGCACTTCCGAAAAGGCGGCCCGAGCACTCGCGCTGTTCCAGGAACTTCGCGCCGCAGATCAGGACGCCGATGACCCGGAGGTCGCAGGCTTCGACCTCGTGCGCCAGGACGCGCCCAATGGCAGCGCCCTCTGGATCCATGACGACGACCACGGCGATGTCGAGGCCGTCATCCGCTTCGTGCTGCGCCTCGCCAAAGAGCTCGACCTCACCGGCCTCTGGGGGTTCCAGTATGCCCAGACCTGCTCCCGGCCGCGCCTCGACGCCTTCGGCGGCGGCGCGCATGTCCTTGATCCCGGCGCACGCAAATCCGTCGGCTGGACCAGCAGCCAGGAATGGCTGGCCGCTGCGCTGAGCGGGGAGGACGTCGATGCCTTCTGTAATGGGGCCAGTGCAGTCAATGGGTAATATTCAACAAAAGGCCCCCTCGAGGCTGAGCGCTTCGAGGGCATGGCTAAGCGGAACGGATAAGTCTTGGCGGTCACCCCCTCTGGCGCTTTCGATCCCGTTCCATCGATGTGATCCTACACCGGTTCGCGCTTCTGTCCGTGGTCGACGCAGTGGTCGCCAACTTGATGCTGGTTCAAAGCGGTCTCCGCGCGCCTATCTGAGATACGTGCTCGAAGCGGATGCTCCGGCGACAAGGCATCGAACGGCGTCATCGGAAACCGCGTCCTGGTGAGGACCTCGATGGCCGGTTTTCAGGTCGGCCAGTTCGTTGTTTTCAGTCGCGGCAACTTGGCTGGCTTTAAGCCATCTTGGCAGCTTGGAATTCGGTGTTGTCGACCCACATGCGATGCAGAATTACACCCATCCTGCGGGCCAGAGCGACCGCGGCCCGCTTAACGCCACGCCTACGAACAACCTGCTCCGCCCATGCGCGCAACCAATTCGGCTTTTTCGAGCGATGGATCACCACGGTGGCAGCTTGATACAGTGCGGTCCGCATATCCATATCGCCAGCTTTGGTGACACCGCCGATGATATCCGTCTCTCCGGATTGGTAGCGACGAGGTGTCAATCCAATTGATGGGCCAACATCTTTCGACCGCCGAAACCTGCCGGGGTCATCGATGGTTGAGCGGACAGTCAATGCGACGACCGGACCAATACCGGGCATCGTCATCATCAAGCGACAAACTGGATCCTCGCGCGTGATGTCTCGTGCCATGCGTTCAAAGCGCACAAGCTCGCTGCGCAACGCAGCTCGAGCCCTGAGCATCGGTTCGATTGAAAGCTGGATGAGCTTGTTGCCATCGGTCAATTCGCGAACTCGGTCTTCAAAGCTGACTTTGCCAATCCGACCAAGTCGAAGTCCGAAATTGCGCAGCATGCCCCGAATAGACATCTCGATGTTGATAGCGGCGTCTTGCACGGATCGGCGTGCACCGAGAAGCACCCTAAGCTCCTGCGCGGAAAGTGACTTGCAATGGACTGGCCGGAACCAGCCCATCTGCAGCAAGCGGGCCAGGCCAGCAGCATCGCGGCGATCGGTCTTTACCGGCGCAGCTTTCAAGGCGGCTTTTACTTGCCGGGTCTCCATCAGCACCACCGGCAGTCCAAGGTCGGTCAAAGATTTATGAAGCCACTGGGACAAGGGTCCGGCTTCGATACCAATCGCTTCTACCACTCCCGGCATGCTCCTGATGCAGGCGTTCAACGCCCCGGGGTCACTCGCAACTTTCGTTTCCTTCAAAAGCTTGCCGTGTTCGTCCACGGCGCAAACCGCAGAATTCTCGAGAGATACGTCAATGCCAACGAAAACACCCATAGATCACTCCCCTCTTGACCCTAATGACAGGCGGCCTGAATCAAGCAACGAAGCGCCCGAATTTCCCAGCGGAAAAAGTTTGGGATCCGCTTCAGCGTCGGGCGGCCGCCCCATTACGGCATCTGAAGTCATCTGCACCACCGTCTACCAGTTCCCCGAACTCTCGGATGCTGCCAAGGAAAAGGCGCGCAGCTGGTATCGCGAACTCGGCCCCCACGATGACTGGTGGGACGCGGTCTACGAGGATTTCGAGCGGGTCTGCGACATCCTCGGCATCCGTCTGAAGACCACCCCCGTCCGCCTGATGGGCGGCTGGACACGGCCCAAGCTCTGTATCTGGTTCTCCGGGTTCTGCAGCCAGGGCGACGGCGCTTGCTTTGAAAGCTACTGGTCCCACGCCAAGGGCGGGGCCACGCGCATCCGGGACTACGCGCCCACGGACGCGACGCTGCACGGCATCGCTGACCGGCTGCAGGCCATCCAGCGCCGCAACTTCTACCAGCTTGCCGCCGAGGTCAGCCATCGCGGGCGCTACTACCACGAGTACACGATGTCGGTGGACGTCACGCGGGACAGCCCGACCTGGCAGCCGCCGACCGAAGACGCCGAGGAGATCGTGACCGAGGCGCTGCGTGATCTGGCCCGCTGGCTCTACCGTCAGCTTCAGGCTGAATACGACCACCTCACCTCGGACGAGGCCATCGAGGAGGGGATCATCGTGAACGAGTACACGTTTACCGAAGCCGGGCGGCGGTTCGGGTGAGAGCGTAGGCGGTTCATTTGATCTTTACACGGAGGTCATATGATCTATATTCAGACCAATGGAGGGTGCCATGTATGTTGCTGAGAAAATCCGGGAACCTGCACAGATCAACGCCGTCGCGTTGAAGGCCTACGCCCGCGTGGCCGATGCCTGGGGTCTCAGCCTCAAGGAAGCGGCAGGCCTTGCCGACATGTCGGAGAGCACCTGGAAGCGCGCCAAGAAGCCGGATTTCGCGGGGGAACTGACCAAGGATCAGCTTCTGCGGTTGAGCGCCGTCATCGGCATCTACAAATCGCTCGAACTCTATTTCTCCGAGCCACTCGCGCGCAGCTGGTTCACCCGCCCGAACACCGGCCCGCTGTTCGGGGGCAGCCGTCCGATTGACACCGCCATCGACGGGGGCTTGCCGCAGATCCTCGCGGTGCGGACCTATCTTGATGCGTTGCGTGGTGGGGCATGAAGCAGACCGAGATTTCCGATCGTGGTCTCGTCCGTCTCCTGCCAGCCACCTACCACAAGCCACCGTCCTTGCGGGGTCTCGTCGATAGCGATGACGAAATGGAGATCCTGGCAGAAATCGAGGGTCTGACCAGCGGCCGTCTTTTGGCGGAACGTGGCCGCAACCCGCATCTGGACCCGCGCGAGCTGGCCTGGCAGCGCCGCAGCCGAGATCTGCGCATCTACGGCGACAGCCATGTCAACGCCGCCTTCACCTATACCCGCGCCGGCGGAAACCGCTTCAACACCGAGGAGCGCGGCGCGTGGTATTGCGCATGGGACGTGATGGTGTCCGTCAGCGAAGTGGCTTGGCACCGCACACGCGAACTCGGCTTTACGGGCAGCTATCATGACAGCGCCCGCTATGTGGAACTGCTGGCGGATTTCATCGGGATCTTCGATGACATGACCGACGAGCCGGGCCATCCGGCTCTGCATCCCGATCCGGCTGTTGGATATCCTGAGGGCCAAAGCCTCGCCCAGCATCTGCGCCGGGCTGGATCGCGGGGCCTGATCTATCCCTCAGTTCGGGCTCCCGCGCCGGGCGGGAATTGCCTGGTCTGCTTTGAGCCGCACGCGATCCAGAACGTCCGGCCGGGCGCATCCTGGGATCTTGTTTGGGATGGGACGCCGCACTACTCGGTTACGGCTGTCGGCTGACGATTTACAGCGCAAGCGCCCTTGGAGGTCCGAAGAAATGAAGCCTGCAAATGACAACAGCGCGGACGTCACAACCTTGAAGCCATGCGACCATGGGGCGTTCTTTGAGGCTTTGGACTGTCCGCCGTTACCTGCGGAAGCGCTACGGGCTGCATTTCGCAGGCGGAGGGAGTTCCTTGCTGATCTGGGCGCCAAGGCCGCGAACGTTGGCTGACGGTCGTCATCCTTCGTACTGAATCGCTAGGTCAATAGCGCCTCTTCAGACAATCCCCCATCCGAATTCAATGCGCAGTTCATTCAGTTCGAGCTTCCAGTACTAGAGCCGACCGCAACACTAAGTAGAGATCGGCACCCCTACCCGCCATGATCATGTGATCGTGTATTCGCGCCACGGGATCGACCGCAGCGGCACCCGCGACAAAAAGCGGGCGATGTCCGGCCGACCGTAATAGGTGGGCCGACCGCGCCCGTCCTGCGACATCAGCACGACCGGCACGCCGAAGACTGGGCCGAAGCCCCGGATCGCGTCGGCGGCCGCCACGCTGTTCTGCACCACATGGGGTTTCACCACCACGACGGCAAAGGTCTGACCCTGCTCGCGGATCACCGCACCTTGCACACGCATCTGCCTCGCTCCTTCTCTTAGGCTGCCAGCCTGTTGAGCCGACTGTTGATCCATTCCCAAGCCTCCTGAGTCAGCCAGCCCGAATAGTCGCGGGTGACGCCGATCACGAGGACGCGATCGTTCTTGTCGAAGTGGGGGGCCAGCCGGTCCCAGACGCCGCTGGCGTTCAGATTGGTATCGACCAGCCAGGTCGATCCGAGGTAGTGCCACCAGTCCCCGAGGTTCTTGATGGCCTTGTGCAACTCGTCGTAGTTCTGACCCGGCCGCTTCAGGTCGTAGTTGATCGCGTAGATCATTTTTGTTCTCCTGTCGGTATCGCGACGCGGACCGGAAACCGGCCCTGATGCGCCTCGACTCCCTATGCGGACATCGGGGGAGGTCTCGGACATCCGCCGTCTCATGTCCGCGCAGGAGCTGCTCTCCCGCATAGGAGAGCGAAGAGGGATGGAAGGTGTGAGTTTGCAGGAACCCGCGACCGCCAGAAGCAGCGCCGAGATCGTTGAGGCGATCCGAGGCCTTTCTGCCGCCGATTGGGTGCGGCTAAAAAAGGTCGCCGCTTACTATGCGCGCCCCGCCGTTCCTGCCCAAGACCTGCTGCAGGAGGCGTTCGTCCGCGCGCTCGATGGCAGCCGTGTCTGCCCGGCGCATGTGGACGCGGTGCGTTTTTTGGCCGAGGCCATACGCAGCATCGCCGACGGCGAGCAGGAAAAGGCAGATCGCCGCCCTGCCCTCGTCTCCATCGAGGGCGGAAGCGGCGCTGCGACAGCCATGAGTGTCCCGGACCCTGCGCAGAGTGTGGAGTCCAGGATCGTACAGGCCGAGCAGGACGCGCGGATGCGTGCCGATCTGCTCGCGCTCTTCGAGGACGACTCGGCAGCGAAGGACATTGTGGAAGGCACTATGGAGGGCATGACGGCGGAGGACCTGCGAGAGTTGACCGGTCTCGACAGGACAGCCTACGATTCCAAACGAAAGCTGATCCGCCGTCGGATCGACAAGAGATATCCCGAAGGATGGCAGCCATGACCGGTAAGAACGACAAAGCCGGTCGGCCGATCGACCGGCTGGCAGATGAGTTCGTTGATGACATTCTCAACTTGTCCGACGACGAGGTTCTGGCCGAGTTCCGAGAAGACGGCGGCGATCCCGAAAGGCACGCTGCCAAAATGCGGTCGATGTTCGAAAACAGACTGCTGGCGGCGAACAAGGCACGCATGAACGCGGCGAAGGCCGGTGTTGCTTCCAGCCGTCGAGTTGAAAAAAGACTTTCCGTGCCGGTTGTCGATATCGCCGACGCCCGCGCCCGCCTTCGTGCTTTAATCGCACGCGCAGATAGCATTCCCGGCCTGACGCTTGCGGCGCGCAAGGAAGACGAACTTTCGGATTCCGATGTGGTCGGGATGCTCGAGGAGCTTGCCGAACTGGGCCTGCTGGACGGCGATCAGGACATCGGAAAGACCTGATGCGGCCGTCGCCTGCCGAAACACTGCTCCAGGAGTTGGGCGTTACCGATCCAGCCGAGATAGACCTTGAAGCGGTCGCCTACCATGTCAATGCTAAGGTCCGCTACAGGCGGCTCGACGGTTGCGAAGCCAGGATAGTCGGGACAGCCGACCGCGCGATCATCACGATCAACCAAGACAGCCAGTGGCGCAGAAAGCGGTTTTCCATCGCGCACGAGCTGGGCCACTGGCACCACCATCGAGGCCGTTGCCTCGCCTGCCGGGTCGATGAGTACAGACCAAGGACCGGCGTTTCGCCCGAGCGCATCGCTGATGGATATGCGGCTGATTTGCTTATGCCCGGCTATCTATTCCGACCGCTCGCGCAAGCGCAGAAGAAGCTGAACTTCACGGCGATCAAGGCCTTGGCAGATGCCTTCGATTCTAGCCAGACCGCCACGGCAATCCGTCTTGTCGAAACTGATCACACGCCGTCGATGCTGGTTTGCCATGGGCCGAAGGGTAGGAAGTGGTTCGTCCGTTCGCCCAGTGTCCCGGACCGTTGGTTCCCTCAAGACACCCTCGACGCCGAGAGCTACGCCTTTGGCATCCAGTTCGGTCTCGATCCCGACAACCCGATGCTGCGCAAGATCGGGGCGGATGCTTGGTTCGAGCGTGCCGGTTCTGATCGGTTCGAGATTCAGGAGCAGACGATCAGGGTCGGCCCGGAGGAAACCCTTACACTGCTGGTATTCTGCGATGCTGCGATGCTCGAAGAGCAGGACTACCGTGGGTATCGACGGTAGCTATCAGTAAACACACAGAATGCTTTCCAAAAACGGCCGTTTCTGGCCCAGAGTTCGGCTCAGCATGAAATCAATAGCTTAGGCTGGACGCATAGGTTGGTCAGAACCCTTCGGGTTTTGGGAGAGTTCTGTCTCTAGGGTGGCGATTCGCTTCAGGTCACCCGTTCCCGTCGATCCACTTCGACATTAGCCCCTTGTCGCGGAAGCATTCGTCCGGGACGGCGCGTCGTTTGAACCGGGCGAGTTTCTCCGCGAAGGCCACCTGCTTGGACGTGGGCAGCTTGTCCATTTCAGATACCGGCTTCAGCTGGGCCTGCGCCTCGATCCAGGCGCTCAGGGACCGGCGGTCCTGCTGAACCTCCCATGGCAGGAGGGTCTTGTTGCGAAGGGCGAGCGACCGCGCATAGGCGATCTGCTTGGGCGTCGCGGGCAGGGCGTGCGTGGTGCTGTCCATCGGGAAACTCCCTTGCTGGCTTGGCTTTAAATATAGAACATAACAGGAACAAAATCAAGCCGAAGCTCTGGCGCGCGTCGGTTCGAGAGGGAGAGATGGGCGGGGGAAGATCAGGCCTGAGGGTGCCCGAGAGAGAGGGTGTCTGGGCCTGTCCCTGTCCCTCATTCCGGAGTTTCCCGATGACTTATCTCGCGCCTGTTGCGCCTCCCGTTCTCGTTTCCTCTCGCGATCCCGCGTCCGCGATCCTCGCCGTGGCCGAGGCTTTGCAGCCCGATCTCGCTCAAGGCTTCCAGATTGACGCGCTGCGTCTGCGGCTGGAGATGGAGCGCGCATTTGGCGGCTCCGATGCCGATGGCGCCTGGGATTGGAAGCTTGCCTATGAGGCGGGCGAGGTGGGGCAGGTCCTCTTCCTGCGGAAGTTCGGCCGCGCGCTTCTGGCCCGGGCGGGCTCACCTGCCGCGTTGCTGCCGATCCTCACCAAGGTGGCGGGCCTCTTGCCGACGCATACCCGGCGCTCGGAGGAGATGGAGCGCTTCCAGCAATTCTCGACGCCGCTGCCGATGGGACTGGCGGCTCTCGCTGCAGCGCAGATCACCCCGCGTGACCTGGTCCTCGAGCCTTCGGCCGGGACCGGGCTTCTGGCGATCCTCGCCGAGATCGCGGGCGGCAGTTTCGCTCTGAACGAGCTGGCCGAGACCCGAGCCGATCTTCTGCGTCACCTTTTCCTGGGGTGCCCTGTCACCCGTTTCGACGGCGCGCAGATCGACGATCACCTCGACGCAGGATTTCGCCCGAGCGTTATCCTGATGAACCCGCCGTTTTCGGCTGTGGCCAATGTCGATGGTCGGACGACCGAGGCGACGGCCCGGCATCTTCGCTCGGCGCTTGCGCGACTGGCCCCCGGTGGTCGGCTGGTCGCCATCACCGGTGCCGGTTTCGCGCCGGATGCGCCCGCCTGGGCGGAAACCTTTGCCCGCCTGACCGAGACCGCGCATCTGGTCTTTACGGGTGCGGTGTCCGGTGCCGCCTTCGCCAAGCACGGCACCAGCTTCGAGACGCGGATTTCGGTCTTCGACAAGTGCCGGGGCGGTGAGCCGGGCGGCATCACCCTCGAACTGGCGCGCCCGATATCGCCCGATGTCGCCACCTTGCTCTCGCAGATTGCAGCCTCTGTCCCACCGCGCCTCGCGTTGGACCCGGACGTAGTAGCAGCAATTCGCCCCACCTCTCCCTTCCCGGGAAATCCTGCCCGCGCCACGCGCGCTGCCATCAGCACAACGCGCGCGACTCCTGCGGCCCAGCCCCACCACTCCAGCGCACAAATCGAGGCCGAAGATCTGGCCTACACGCTGCGCGATGCCACTGCGGAGGCCAATACCGCGCGCCTTTCTGACGCGATCTACGAGACCTTCCGGCTGCAGGCGATCGACATCCCCGGCGCAGCCCCGCACCCGACCAAGCTCGTGCAATCGGCGGCTATGGCTTCGGTTACGCCCCCGAAACCCTCCTATCGTCCCAAACTGCCCGCCGCCGTGCTACGCGACGGCATGCTCTCCGACGCGCAGCTCGAGACAGTCATCTACGCGGGTGAGGCGCATGGCGCGTATCTCGCCGGCTCCTGGACCGTCGATGAGACCGGCGACATGGTCTCAGCCGCCCCCGACAATGCCGCGGACGCTGTCCGCTTCCGCCGCGGCTTCTTCCTTGGCGACGGTACCGGGGCGGGCAAGGGCCGCCAGTCGGCAGGGATCCTGCTCGACAACTGGTGCCAGGGCCGCCGCAAGGCGCTCTGGATCTCGAAGAGCGACAAGCTGCTGGAGGATGCGCAGCGCGACTGGGCAGCGGTTGGCCAGGAGCGTCTTCTGGTGACGCCGCTCTCGCGCTTTGCCCAAGGCCGCGACATCCCGCTGACCGAAGGCGTCCTTTTCACCACCTACGCCACGCTGCGCTCCGAAGAACGCGGCGCCAAGAAATCCCGCGTCGATCAGATCGTAGACTGGCTCGGGGCGGATTTCGACGGAGTAATCCTGTTCGATGAAAGCCATGCCATGGCCAATGCCGCAGGGTCCAAGGGCGAGCGCGGCGATACGGAGGCCTCGCAGCAGGGCAGGGCGGGCCTGCGCCTGCAGCACAAGCTGGCGAATGCCCGCGTGGTCTACGTCTCTGCCACGGGAGCCACGACGGTGCACAATCTCGCCTATGCGCAGCGGCTCGGCCTCTGGGGCGGCGAGGATTTTCCGTTCGCGACACGGGCGGAATTCGTGCAAGCCATCGAAGCGGGCGGCGTCGCTGCGATGGAGGTTCTCGCCCGCGACCTGCGGTCGCTTGGTCTCTACACCGCCCGGTCGCTCTCCTATGACGGCGTCGAATATGAGATGCTCGAGCATGCGCTGACCCCTGAGCAACGCGGCATCTACGATGCCTATGCCGGGGCCTTCGCCATCATCCACAACAACCTCGCGGCCGCCATGGAGGCTGCGAACATCACCGGAGAGTCTGGTACTCTGAACCGCCAGGCCAAGTCCGCTGCCCGCTCGGCCTTCGAGTCCGCCAAGCAGCGCTTCTTCGGCCATCTGCTGACCAGCCTGAAAACCCCGACCCTGATCGCCGCCATCGATGCCGATCTCGCCGCAGGCCATGCGGCCGTCATCCAGATCGTCTCGACCGGCGAGGCACTGATGGAGCGCCGCCTGTCGGAGATCCCGACCGAGGAGTGGAACGACATCCGCGTCGACATCACGCCACGGGAATACGTCCTGGACTACCTCGCCCATTCATTTCCGGTGCAGCTCTATGAGCCCTTCACCGACAGCGAGGGCAATCTGTCCTCTCGGCCTGTGGTGCGTGATGGCCAGCCGGTCGAATGCCGCGAGGCCGCCCGCAGGCGCGATGCCCTGATTGAAAAGCTGGCCTCGCTTCCTCCCGTCCCGGGCGCGCTCGACCAGATCGTCCAGCGCTTCGGCACCGATCTTGTGGCCGAGGTAACGGGCCGCTCGCGCCGCATCGTGCGCAAGGGCGAGGGGCACGCCGCGCGGCTTGTCGTCGAAAGCCGTGCCGGCTCGGCCAACCTGTCCGAGACCGCCGCCTTCATGGATGATCAGAAGCGCGTCCTGGTCTTCTCTGATGCTGGCGGCACGGGTCGCAGCTATCACGCCGATCTCGGCGCCAAGAACCAGCGCCTGCGGGTCCATTACCTTTTGGAGCCCGGTTGGAAAGCCGATGCGGCCATCCAAGGCCTCGGGCGGACCAACCGCACCAATCAGGCGCAGCCGCCGCTGTTCCGCCCCGTCGCCACCGATGTGAAAGCAGAAAAGCGGTTCCTGTCGACCATCGCGCGCCGCCTCGACACGCTCGGCGCCATCACGCGGGGTCAGCGTCAGACCGGGGGCCAGGGGCTGTTCCGGCCCGAGGACAACCTCGAGTCGCTCTATGCCCGAGACGCACTGCGTCAGCTCTACCGCCGCATCTATCGCGGCGATGTGGCGGGTTGTTCGCTCGGGGCCTTCGAGGATGCCACCGGTCTCAGCCTGACCGATGACAATGGTCTGAGGGACGACCTGCCGCCGATCACGACCTTCCTCAATCGCCTGCTCGCGCTGACGATCGACATGCAGGCCGTGCTCTTTTCGGCCTTCGAGCAATTGCTCGACCAGCGGATCGAGGGCGCCATCGCTGCTGGGGTCTACGACGTCGGGCTCGAGACGCTGCGCGCCGAAAGCTTCCGCGTCACGGATGCGCGGGTGATCTACACACATCCCGGCTCCGGCGCGGAAACCCAGCTCCTGACCATCGCGGAGAAGCGGCGCAACACGCCGACCTCGCTTGCGGATGCACTCGACTGGCTCGACGACCCAAAAGCACGCCTGCTGCTCAACAGCCGCTCGGGCCGGGCCGCGGTAAAGGTGCCCGCCACCAGCCTGATGCTGGATGACGGCGCCATCGAGCCCCGCCTGCGCTTGATCCGACCGACGGAGGCCAGCACGGTTCCGGCCAGGATCATGGACGATACCCACTGGCTCGAAGCCAACCGCGCGGCCTTTATCGCCGCCTGGACCGCGGAACTGGCCGAGGTGCCGGAGTTCAGCGAGTCCACCCTGCACATCGTGGCGGGTCTCCTGCTGCCTATCTGGAAGCAGCTCCCCCAAGATGAGACCCGCGTCTACCGCCTGCAGACCGATGACGGGCAGCGCATCATCGGCCGCCGGGTCTCGCCCGCCTGGGTCGCGTCGACGCTTGCTGACGATGCGCAGAAGCTCACGGCGTCGCAGGTCCATGCCCTTGTTGTTGAGGGTAAGACCGTCGTGCGGCTCGCCGAGGGGATGGAACTCTACCGATCCCGCGTCATGGGCGTGAACCGGATCGAACTCTCCGGGTTCACCGAAGCCGCCAAGGACCGGCTCAAGGCAGATGGCTTTTTCTCGGAGATCATCAGCTGGAAGCTAAGGCTATTTTGCCCGACTGATCCTACCGGCATCGCGGTACTGGAGCGTCTGCTTGTACGTTGTCCTGTGACGGGACTACATGCACGCGGAGGTTGTTGACCCATGTATTCCGAGACCGAAGATGTGATCCGAGCTTTGGCGGAGAATGCTGAAGGCGTCTGTCGCGCTTACCTTCCCGCCGGACGGCGGGAGGGATCCTACTGGATCGTGGGCGATTTGCAGAACAACCCTGGCCGGTCGCTCTTTGTACGGTTGACTGGGCCCGCGTCGGGACCGGGCGCGGCCGGCAAGTTCACCGACGGAGCCACGGGCGAGCATGGCGATCTTCTCGACATCATCCGCGAGAGGACCGGGATCTCGCGCTTTCCCGACCTTCTGGCTGAAGCCCGGGCGCATCTGGGCCGTCCGCAGCCAGTCCTCCCGGATAAGCAAGTGCAAAGGAAGGCCAAGGCCGCAGGAGGCACGCCAGCGGCGGCGGCGCGTCTGTTTGCAGCCTCTATGCCGGTCGCAGGCACGCTTGCCGACACCTACCTCCGCGCCCGCGGCCTGACCCAAGGCGGCAGGATGAGCGCCCTGCGCTTCCACCCGAAGTGCTGGCATCGGGATGAGGGCCAGACCCGGAGCTTCCCCAGACCGGCGCTGATCGCCGCGGTCACCGATGGGGCAGGGGCCCTGCAGGGCGTGCATCGCACCTGGCTTGCGCCTGACGGACAGGGGAAGGCGCGGGTCGAGACGCAGCGGCGTGCCATGGGTCACCTTCTCGGCAATGCCGTCAGGCTGACCCCGCATGACGACATCCTCGTGGTCGGTGAAGGCATCGAGACCATGCTGTCCCTGGTCGAGGCAGTGCCGGGCCTTCCCGTCTGGGCGGCGCTCTCGTCCGGTCACCTCGGGGCGGTCCTGCCGCCGGAGGGTTTGCAGCGCCTCTACATCGCCATCGATCGCGATCCGGCCGGCCAACGCGCGGCGGAGAGGTTGAGCGCCAGAGCCCTTGACGCCGGGATTGGTTGCCATGTGCTGGAACCGCTTCTCGGGGATTTCAACGATGATCTCCGGGCATACGGCAAGGAGGCGCTGCGCCAGCATCTGGCAGGGCAGATCGAGCCCGAGGATTGGCATCGCCTGACAGGCTGATCCGCGTCGCGTAGGGGGCGGTCGGGGATATCGGGGCAGGGGTCACGGGTCCCTGTCGTGGCTCTGGACCGTCGCCTAGCCTCTTCCCGGGCAAACTCATCCACCCGTCCCCCGAGCGGCCTTCAAGAGATGGGCAGGCGGCCGTCAAAGGGGCCGCCCCTTCAAGGACGGGGAGCGACTGATTTCCGCCGACGGGGGCGAGCCCCGCCTTTGCATCGCGAAAGACAAATCAGTCGCCCCCCGACCTCCTCCACATGCGTTCCGGCCCCGAAAGGGGGTGAAGGGGCGTCCCCTCCCACGGCTTTCGCAGCCCATGAAGGCCGCGCGGGATGACGCGCGGACCAGACAGGCCCGGAGGCAAGAAGAAGATGACGATCCACACCCACGACGATGCGTATGAACCCGCCCATACCGCATCCCAGACCGCCCATGCGCTCGACGAGCTGCAGCTCTACGGCTACCGCCCCTTTGACGAGCCAGATCCGCGCCCGATGCCCGATGGGCAGCGCCTTGCGGTCGCCGTTGCCGACATCTTCGACGCCCTCGTTGCGACCCTCGAAGACACCCGCATGGAGCCCGACCTCGAAGAGGTGCTCTGGGGCCAGGTCAACCTCTTTCACCGCGCCACGGCCCGGATCGAGCGGTCGCTCGATGAAAACGAGCAGGCGCAGCGCCGCCTCCAGCGCGAGCAGGACGGCTCCGAGGTGAAATCCACCGAACTCGAGCGCCTGACGGTCGAAGGCCTGACGCTGATCGAACGGCGCAACTGCATGGACATGATGCGCGATCACGCCGCGACCGAGTTCGTCCATCACACGGGATCGACCTGGCGGCCCCGCACCGGTTCGATGGTGAACCGCCAGCACATGACCGCGGCGCTGATCGACAGTCGCGACTTCCTGGCCGCCAAGCGCCGCGCGGAGACCGAGGTGATGCTGCCCGCAGGCCCCAAGGTCGCCCTCACCGGCGGGACCGACTTCAACGATCACCGCCTGATCTGGGGCAAGCTCGACCAGGTCCGGACCAAGTATCCCGACATGGTTCTCCTGCACGGTGGAAGCCCCAAGGGCGCCGAACTCATCGCCGCCAAATGGGCCGAGGCCCGCGGCGTGACGCAGGTTGCCTTCAAGCCTGACTGGACCAAGCACGCCAAGGCTGCGCCCTTCAAGCGCAACGACGCCATGCTCGAAGTGCTGCCCGTGGGCGTCCTCGTCTTCCCAGGCAATGGCATCCAGGAGAACCTCGCCGACAAGGCCAAAAAGCTCGGTATCCCGGTCATGAAGTTCGAGAAGGGGGCGTGAGCCCCCAACTAGTTCAAACACGTCTTCAGTCAGTCGGTTGGCTGCACTTAATCGAAAAGTTGGGCTCTTCTATTCAGTGCTGCCTCCTGAACCCACGAAGCATGATCCGGACTGGAACATCCCCGACATCGGATGGAACACTCGGCAGCGGCACTACGACCTGCGCAATAGGTGCCTGTAGCTTAGTGTAGCGCCCGAGGCGTTTGTAAGGATAGCCTGTTAGTACTGCGACCAGGGTCGGAAGCGCCCGGTCCAATTCCTCCCTGTCGACCAGCCATCGCGAAGCAAGGTTGGCCTTGAACCGTGCCACATCCCCGTCGGCTTCCCCGAAGCAGTCCGCTGCCTCCTTCCACATAGAAAGGAAGTCTTCACGAACATGGACGCCAGCGATGGCGAGGTTGCCCCCGATCAGGACTTCGTTGAGGAACTGGAGCAATTCGGTTTCTGCCCGCTTCACGGTTGGCCCATGCGTATTGAGCTCCCGTGCAAGGCCTTCGGTCGTGATGCGGACTTCCACCGGGTGGGACGTTCGGCGCGCGAAGATGATCGGTGATCTGCCTACCGGATTTCCGATCTCAAGCAACTTGGTCAATGCGGGATTGAGCATCTGAAGGAATGTCTGGGGCGTGCCGGTCCTTTCATCGGGCAACACGGTGGTTCCCGTTTTGGCGAGGTAGTTGTCCCAATCAATTCCTGTGACATCGTCAATCCCACCTTCAAGGCATGTCAAATGATCGATGGCGGCACGGAAGTGACTTCCGCTTGCCCGGGAGATCGAACCTGTCCGGATCGCGTCGACAAATTGTCCGAGAGTTGCAATCCCATGGCCTTCGAGCGTTCTGACCGCCTTGCCGATCTGAAGCCTTCGCAGGGGCAAGGTGGCCGTCGTAACCGGGAGGTTCAGGAACTCCTTTCCGAGGCGGACACCGTCCCCGAGTGATCTTCCGGACGGAACATCGCCGGTCATGATCGTGATGATGAAGGGAAGGTGATCAGTTAGAAGAGCTGCGTCGACCTGCCATACCTCCGCTAGGCCATCGAGAAGGGCCGAGTTGGAAATCTCGTCCGCTCCCGAGAACCTGTCCGCCGCCGCGCGCCAAAAGCCTGCAAAGGAGGGCCGGAAGTGGACATCGAAGTTGCTGTAGTCATCGTCCAGCAGGGCGGCGACCATCCACTTCAAAAAACGGCTCTCGATCTGCCGCACCCGCTCCCTCGTCAAATTGACCCCGTCGGTGGTGCCCACTTCCTCAAGCGTCGCGCGCAGATGCGGAAGGCGTGACAGTCTTCGGTCGATGATGAGTTTCAGCACGTCATCATCGAGCTTTTGCCCGATCTCCGCGATCACATCCGAGAGGCCGGCGACAAACGAGTTTCCGTCGGCGGGATCGCCTGCCTCGGGCAGCAGCGGGATTCCTGCGCCATAGCAGTATCGCCCCCAGTCGACATCACCATTTTCCACCTGTGCCCCGGCAAGAAGGTGGATTCGTGTTTCCATCATGTTAACCGTCGCACGACCGATCCCGGCGAGGGACAGGAGTGACTGGAACGCGTCTGCTGCCTGCCCGATTGTCCGGATGCCATGGGCTTCGAGAGTCGAGGTCTTCGACCCGAGATGAAGGACACCGAGATGAAGCGCGCGCGCTCTCTCTCCAATGTCAAAAGTTGGCTGAAATTCTACTTCGGAAATTGGCACCTGCCCTGCAAGAGGAAAGCGGGCCGAAAGGATCTCAGCGGAAACCCGACCCTCCCGGAGGTCCCTTATCAGTTTAACGATTGTCTCAAATAGTTCGGACCACTTCTTGGCCCCCATCCCCGGCACTTCCGGAAGGCCCTCCCGCAGACCCTTCGCCAGACACCCGAGTGTCGCGTATCCGGCCCGTTGCAGCATGGCGCCGGCGTTCCCGAAGTTCGACTTCCCTATCCCGCAGACAGGGTTTTCCGGTGTGAATTCCTCGAGTTCTGGACAGGTGAGGAACCGGTGATGGAACCGATGGTCATTCCCCGCCCAATAGGTCAGCCAGTCGACGTCCCGGGGGCCGCAAACTGTGGCCAAGCCCTCGAGGGCTGCGATCGCCGCAAGGCCCTCCTTGGTCGGGTAACGTTCCTTTCCCAGTTCAGCGACCAACAAGGCGATGCTCATGGCTCCGCGCCGCCGGAGCGCGTCCGTTGTCAGCTCGTCCAGTTGGAGGTGTTCGATCTTGAGTTCACCAAGCCGAGTAAGCAAGTAGGGGAAAGACATCCGCCTTTGTCCTCAGTGAACACGGCGCCAGCCACGAAGCTGGATCCGCGCCGAAAGCTCGCGGTCATCCGGACGCCCATACTCCGCCTTAATGACCGACACCGTGTAAACTGAGCTACCAGTCTCCTTCGCGATTTCGAATACGTCCCCTTCCTTCGCCCCTGCGTTCCGGAACCACGCTGTCATGTATGTGATGCGGTATTCATTCCTTGTGCCCCTCGGGTCATGGAGCTTGTTGTTGTAATAGACGAACCTGAATCTGTGCGTGCCACCATAAGGATCCGTGCAGCTGAGCCAAGCATCGGGGTTTTTCACAGAAGGATCGAGATGCGGCAGGAATTCGAGCAGGTCCCTTTCGCCCTTCGGGATAAGGACGCCACCTTGGTGGCCGCCGGTCGTCCCGACGTCGTTGGCGCTGAGTGTCTTGCGGAATGCGGTTCTCGTCATCTGCTCACCGGTTCAATGCTGAGGGCACGCCTCAGGTCTTCCCCGTCGCGAGTCGAGACGGGGGTGATCTCGTTTCCAAGCTCTTGTTTCCATTTCGATCTGTCCAGCATGACCCGCTCGACGGTATCTTCGTAGAAGAGCCGGTAGACGGTCACGGGCAACGTCTGACCCCGCCGGTGCGCCCGTGCACTGGCCTGGTCCTCGAGGGCGGGGTTCCAAACAGGTGTGAAGTGTATGACGACTGTCGCAGCCGTGATGTTAAGGCCGGCCCCCGCCGCTTTGGGGTTCAGGACAAGACAGCCAGGCCCGTCATGTTCCGAGAACCTGTCAATGATGGCTTGCCGTTCCGCTTGCGGTGTCGAGCCGTTGATGGCGTCCCAAAATACACGATTGCCTGGTGCGCAGGCCTCGCGGAACAGGTCGCCGAGACGGTTGAACAGCGCGAAGACGATGACTTTTCTGTCATTTTCGAAGGCTTCCCTGAGGATGCTCACAAGCCGTTCGATCTTCGGTGTCACAAGAGGTGTGTGCTCCCCGCGTTCTACATCTGCGTCCTCACCGACCTCGTCCGATGGATCCCTGAGGCGGAGCCACGGGTGGGCACAGAACAACTGAAGCTGGAGGGTGGCGACCAGTGCACCGGCGACCGGGTAGCGCGCCATCGTGTCTGCGCGCACTTGGCGATATTGCTGGACGAGAGTCTCATCGAGCTCGATCGGGAGATCAATGTCGATGCGCTCGGGCAGATCCCCGGCGACGTCCGCCACGCGGCGCCTGAGGATGATCGGATCGGTGATCGCGTTCAGTGCCCTGGCGGCCTCGACAGTATCCGGATAGGCGGCCTCGAACTGGCTGCGGGTTCCGAGCAGCCCCGGAACCGCGAAGTCCACGAGTGACCAGAGATCAAGGAGAGAGTTTTCCACCGGCGTCCCGGTCATGGGGATCGACTTCCGGCGCGGGATCGTGCCGATTTCCTGTCGGCGGTTCGAGTCCGGATTCTTGATCGACTGCGCCTCGTCGCAAATGACCCATGACCATTCGAAGGCGCTTAAGAGGGCTACGTCATTCACCATGGTGTCGTAAGTCGTGACAACCACGTCCGCCGTCTGCAACCCGCGGAAGACGCCTGTCCTATGCGGCCCCCTGTGGACGAGCACCGAGAGCGAGGGGGCGAACTTTTCGATCTCGCGGACCCAGTTCGCAATCAGGCTCGTCGGGCAGATGATCAAGGCGGGAGAGGCCGTTCCGGGAGGATCGAGAAGCAGCAGTGCGATGACCTGCAAGGTTTTTCCCAAGCCCATCTGGTCGGCGAGGATAAGGCCTCCCGTCCGGGATGCCGTCCGGTGCATCCATTGGATGCCGCGCGCCTGATAGGGGAAGAGGGTCGCGTTAAGACCGGGGATGTCGATCACCTCAGGGAGGCCCTCGGCCGCATCCTTGCCGGCTTGCCGGAAGCGCTTGGTCGCGAAGACCGGAAGTGGTCCGGTGGAAGACAGGAGTGATATCGCCTTGCCATAGGGCAAGTCGGCCGGATCATCACCACCGAGCAGCTCGGCAAAGATGTCCGGGACATCTCTCGAGACCGGCCGCAGCACGGAGCCGTCTGCCACCCATGCATGCCGCGGGGAAGGGGTCGGCAGGATCCTTCTCTGCCCCCTCAAGACCCGGACACCCACGGTTTCGGCAACGATCCGACCTTCGACCCGGTCTAGCCTGACCTCACAGTCA
Organism: Fuscovulum ytuae; assembly: GCF_029953595.1. NCBI lineage: Bacteria > Pseudomonadati > Pseudomonadota > Alphaproteobacteria > Rhodobacterales > Paracoccaceae > Fuscovulum > Fuscovulum ytuae. Next base: position 41,274 of record NZ_CP124536.1, read on the forward strand.
ATCACCTCGTCAGCCCGCGTGTAACCCGGCAGCGGCATGTTCGACAGTTCTTGGAAGCTGGCCGGGAGCGAGACGAATTCATCCATCCTTCCGCCTCATGATCTCTGCCAACTCCTCCGGGGTATGCGGAACCGGGCGCTTTGTATGGACAGCCCTGTGGCAACAGGGGCAGAGCGGGACAAGATCGCTGACAGGGTCGTATGGTCGCGGGGAGGAGAGCAGCCCAAGCGGCTCAAGATGGTGGACCTCGATGATGCTGCCCGCATCACCATAGACATCATGTGGATCGGCGCGGCAAACCGCACATCTATGCCCATGCAACCTGATGCAAAGAAGCCGGTTGCGGAGGTTCCGTTCCCGGCGGTTTACAACCACCCGGCTGAGCATGCCCTCGAATTCCGGTGCGGTATCCGGCACGGGGTCATTGACCGGATCGTAGCCGATGAGTTCCGCCATGGCCGCCATCATCGGGACGATGACTTCCCGGCAAGTGGCGACGATCGCCTCCTCGGTGTCAGGCTTGTGCCTGTCGTGACGGTAGAGGGCTGTCGCCTCGAAACCTCCGTCAAGGACCAGCCAAGACAAGGGATCCTGCCCCCTGATCTCCACCTTGCGGTCCGGGGATATGGAACGGAACAGGGCACGGGCCAAGGCGGTCTCCTCCTCGCCGGCCATGCGGATCTTGGACAGGGTGCTCCCCGAAAAAGAACCGAAGAACAGGCGGACAGAGTGTGACTTCAAGCCATGAGGAAGGATTTCTGCGACCGGACCATGCTTCTCGCCAAGTTCCGAGAACCATATCCGGATTCCCTGCCGGAGTTCACCCGCCACGAGGCCGACCGCGATTCCCGCCCCTGTGCCTTCGAGCAGTTCCCGTGCGATGAGTTCTCGTTGGCGGGCAAGCACGTCACCGATCCCTTGGCTCTTCAGCCTCTTCGAGGTCGGCATCGGTCGGCATCGGAACCGTCCGCAGGAGCTTCTTGAGGTTCGACGAGACAACGTCCCTGATGTCCGCGAAGATCGGCTGCATCTCGGGGTTGGAGAAGTCGACCTCAGCTGTGGCGAACGCCCATAGCAAGAGGTCCATTCCCTGGACCGAGTAGCCGCTGGCGCCTGCCCTCAGGTAGATCTTCTGATAGAAATCATGGTTCTTGTTGATCCGCACGCCTGGCACATGCCCGACCTCGCCTGTGCTGCGGAAGGCAGGTTCCCACAGTTCGCCGGAAGTGATGTCGTCGACCGCGTCTACATATACCTTGTCCGCAGCGACGTTGTTCTGAACCGGCTGATGCAGCTTGATCCTTGCGCCTTGGGTGTTGCGCACAACAGCCGTCTGGTTGGCCACGTCGACCTCTAGAACCACAGGCTTCTTGGCATTGGGGGCACTCGAAATGCTGACATTGGCGGAGCCATGATCGAGCGTTACCTGTGCGGCCCTCTCCTTCTCCTTGCGGCGATAGCGGTTCTCGGCCTCACGCCGGGCGTTGCCGAGCAACTTCTGCAGGTGCTCCTCGATCGCAGGGTCGAACAGGATCCGGGACTTCTTCACGTCGACATAGAATGCCTCGTCGAGGTCGTGGCCGAAATCGAACTCGATCCTCAGGAGGGACATGTGGGGTTCGAACGAGCCGTGCGCACCGAACACCCCGAGCCATCCACCTTGGTTGATAAGGCGACCTTCGCGGTAGATGTAGAAGCCTTGCCCCCTGTTCGTGATGTTTGCCCTTTTCCGTTCCTCTTCGGTCAAGGTGTTCGAGTTGGGAAGGATCCAAGCCTTTACGGTGGCGACGCCGGATCCCTCGCCATCCGCGAGGTCCATCTCGATCCGCTGCTGCTTTTCCGACAGCACCTGTTCCGCACGTTCGGGGAAGAACGGATTCCACGGCTCGACGGTCTCATTGTTGACAGTGATCAAGACGTTGCGCTGACGCGCATCCGTAGGGTCGAGGAAACGGTGGTAGATGAGAGCGATGTGTTCCTTGAGGCTAGACCGCAACCGCTTTATCGCCGCCTGCTCGTTGGCTCCGCCCGGTTCGTCGTAGTTTTTCGTCAGCAGACGGTCGCATTTGGACCAAACAACAAGTGTGCCTTTGTCTCCGCAGAGCTCGTCGAAGGCATCCGCCTCGTGCTGCTCGATGGGGTCCGCCCGCATCTCCCATTTTCCGGTCTCCTCGACATGGTCGAGATCCCACGCCAGCTTCGCGAGCGGGGCGTCTGGTGATTTCCGGGAAATCAGGGCGAAGCGGCGGCAGACGGAACTGGATGCGGTCTTGAGGCCGAGGCCGAATTTCCCGAGGCTGGCGAGATTGGCCCTCACCGGGGCGCCATACCGCATGGCCTTGTGGACGCCATCCTCGTCCATGCCATCCCCGTTGTCACCGAAGTAGACGAACTTGCGTCCGTCTGATGTCATCGCGATGCGGACATGAACCTCGTCCGCGTTCGCGGCGATCGAGTTGTCGATGATGTCTGCCGAAGCGGTCCGGAAATTGTAGCCGGTGTCGCGAAGCCCGAAGATCAGGCGCGAGGCATCCGGTTCGTTGATCAGGTCACGCACTTCCACCATCCTTCATTCCTGCCGAGGGTGCCAGTTTCGGGATCTCGCCGGCAACCTCTTGTTCTTGCAACCAAGATGCGATCTCGGATGCTGTCTTTTCAACCCTTTTCGCCCCGGTTGCGCACTCCCAGACGACGAGAACCCGCCAGCCGAGCAACTTGAGCGATACCAGAGCCCCCCTGTCCCGCTCGATGTTCCGGGCGATCTTTTCCTTCCAGAATGCCGAGTTGGTCTTGGGTATCCGGAAATCCCGGCAACCTTCGTGACCGTGCCAGAAGCAACCATGGATGAAGATGACGGCCCGATGCTTCGGCAGGGTCAGATCCGGTCGACCGGGAAGATCCTTCCTGTGGAGCCGGAAGCGGTAGCCGGCCCTGTGCAACGTCCTCCGGATTGCCATTTCCGGTGCCGTGTCCCGTGGACCGATCCGGGACATCATCTCGGATCGGCTCATCGGGACCTTGTCAGGCAATTTTTCTCCTCCGGGGCTGGAGCGCGACCGTATTGGTGATCCACGGCGCCATCGCCTCTGCGATCGCGATGGCGACCGGTGCCGCCACCGCATTGCCGAACTGGCGATAGGCCTGCGTGTCGGACACCACGATCTTCCATGGCTGGTTGGAACCCCTGCGGTCGAAGCCCATCAGACGCGCGCATTCCCTCGGTGTCAGCCGGCGCGGGATCCCGTTGCCCTGCCGGATCAGGATCTCGGAGCCGTCCTTGAAGTAGCGTGCGCTCAGGGTTCGCGCGATGCCGTCGGGACCGTTCAGGCCGAAGCCGAAGCCGTTGCCTGCCGCTTTGTGCTTTGCTGCGTAGTTCTGTAGATACTTCCAGAGATTCGGCGTCAGCGTATATTTCGACGCGACCTGCGCCCGCTTGCCGGTGGTAAACGGCTCCTCGGCTGTCTCCGTTCCGTCTTCGGGATGAAGGATGTCCTTCAGCGTCGGCCTCGTGCCTTCCGGGATGATGACGTCATCCAGAGAAAACCGGGTCGGCACATCGCGCCGGAAACCGACGATGAAAATCCGTTCACGATGCTGCGGCACCCAGTGACGGGCGTCGATCACCTTGTGATCGACATCGTAGCCCAGTTCGTCCAGCGCGTGCTGGATCACCCTGAAGGTGTTCCCCTTGTCGTGTGACAACAGGTTCTTGACATTCTCGAGGAGGAACGCCTTCGGCTGGTGATGGCGGAGGATCCGCACCACGTCGAAGAACAGGGTGCCCTGCGTCTCGTCAGCAAAGCCATGGGCGCGGCCGAGCGAATTCTTCTTGCTGACACCGGCGATCGAGAAGGGCTGGCAGGGAAACCCGGCTAGAAGCACGTCATGCCCGGGGATGTCCGCCTCATCGATCTTGGTGATGTCCCCGTTAATCTCATGGTCATCCTCGAAGTTCGCCCGGTAAGTCTGCTGCGAGAACTTGTTCCACTCGCTGGTGAAGACACATTGTCCGCCGATGCTCTCGAAGCCGACGCGTAGGCCACCGATGCCCGCGAACAGGTCGATGAACTTGAAGGCGGGGCGCGCGACTGTCATAACAGCTCCTATGGCTCGCAAAATATAGTTAGAACGCCGTCATCAAGGCCTGGATACCGTAAACAGATTCTGAATTTCCCTGTCGGAAAAGTCCACGCAGAAATCGCTCTTGTAATGATTTGACCCCAAGTCCCGGACCAGCCTTCGGGTCAAGTTGTGGCTATAGGATCGATGCACTGATCTGGCTGGAGTGTGCATCGCCTCATTCATTGGTCGGGAGCTTGGAAAGACGATGGTTAACGACGTGGGACCGCAAGTTTAGGCGTCCGATAGTTTTACATAATCAAAATTATCAGTCTTTTTGTAAGTAAGCCTCAGAAAACTTCGCGGTGAGTAACTTGCCTGCTTCCGCCGTGTCTAAGCACACACCCTGCCCATTGAATCGGGAAGGCATCTACCAAGCGTATGACCGGTTTTTCGGTCACGTCGTCTGCCTGATTACAAGCTTCCCCGGTAGGCGCACTGTCTGCGGCTCTCTGCGCTCGAGAACCATCGCGACCACTGTGCTGACCATCTCTCGCAAAGGCTGTTCGTAGGTCGTAAGTCCGTAGGCGGGAACGCCACACAGTTCGAAGTTGTCGAAACCGACGATGGCGATGTCCTCCGGGACTCTGAGATGAAACTCGCCACGGATCACATCCATCGCGCCCATTGCCAGGATGTCGTTCTCGCACATCAGCACGTCTACCCGGTTCTCCGGTGCGGTGGTAGAAAGATACCGGCGCATGGCATCGGCCCCGGCCTGGGAGCTGTAGTTTCCCGCATCGAGATCGGCGCTCAGGTCGATGCCCCTGTCGGCCCATTGGGAGGTAAAGTGTTCTCGCCTCCCCAGTGCTGTGGACAGGACCTTCGCCCCGGACATGAAACCGGGGCGGCGATAACCGCGAGACCAGAGGTGATCCACGATTTCCGTTATCGCGAGTTCCGCGTCGCAGTCGACGGCCGGCACACCTTCAATCTGGCTGTCGCGCGCCAGGACGAAAGTTGGTGGCGTTCCACGGCCCTGTCGGCGATCACGCAGCGTCTCGTCCCGGAAGGCTGTTCCGAAGAGGATCACGGCATCGACCTGGCGCTGGTCGGCGTTCAAGAGTGCGCGCACATGGTCGAACCGGGTATTGATGTTGACGAGAAGCGCGACCAGTCCGTTCGCCTGGAGGCGGTCAGTTAGCTCCTCGAGATAGGGTATCTTCTGCGGGTTGGCGAAGTCATCGATGAACACCGCCACCTGGTGGGTGTGATTCGTGGCGAGGCTTCTGGCGAGTAGATTGGGCGTGTAGTTAAGCGCCGCGGCTGCTTCCAGAACCCGCCGTTTGGCATCCTCGGCGATCGAGGCGCCTTCGGTGAACGCCCGCTGAACGGTCCACTTCGAGACACCCGCCGCAGCAGCAACTTCCCGCGCTGTCGCTCTTTTCTGCATCGTTCACCCCTTCTTGGAACATAAATTCCATTACACTCGGCCAATGAAATGAAAGCTTGCATTTCTAACCGTCACAAGTAAACCTAATCGACGTTGCACCCGGTAGCAAACGTTGTTGCACCCGGTAGCAGAAGGCCGCGGTAAGGAGACCGCAGCTGGAACGCTACGTCGGGACATAACCGCCGCTCCAGTTTTGCACCCGGGTGCATAAAACAACCCAGCCCATGTCGGGCTGCTTTCAGGGAGGAAGACCGTGAAGTCCATCGTCAAGAAACTCGCCGTCGGCGCAACCGCGCTGGGGATTACGCTCGGGGCCGCCGTTTCGGCCTTCGCGCAGGACATCAACATCATCGCCGTGACCCACGGCCAGGCGTCGGACCCGTTCTGGTCGATCGTCAAGAACGGCATGATGCAGGGCGCCAAGGACATGGGCGTCAACGTCGACTACCGCGCGCCCGAGACCTTTGACATGGTTGCCATGTCGCAGCTGATCGATGCGGCCGTGAACCAGAAGCCGGCCGGGATCATCATCTCGAACCCGGACCCGGACGCCCTTGGCGACGCGATCAAGCGCGCAGTCGCGGCTGGCATTCCGGTCATCTCGATGAACTCGGGCATCGGCGCGGCGAAGGACCTTGGCATCCGTCTGCACGTCGGTCAGGACGAACTGCCCGCTGGCGTTATCGTCGGTGAGCGTCTGGCCGGGTTGGGCCTGAAGCACGTCCTGTGCATCAACCAGGAAGTCGGCAACGTGGCCCTCGACCAGCGCTGCGCCGGTGTGACCGAAGGCTTCAAGGGTGGCCAGGTCACGGTTTTGCCGACCAGCTCGGACCCGGCAGAGATCGAATCCAAGATCCAGGCCGCGCTGACCTCGGACCCGTCCATCGACCTGGTGCTGGGCCTGTCCGCCCCGCAGGTCGGCGAACGTGCCGTGGCGGTGGTCGAGAAGATGGGCGTCGGCGAGACGGTGAAGGTCGCGTCCTATGACCTGTCGGCGAACTTCCTGCAGGCGATCGTGGACGGCAAGGCGCTCTTCGCCGTCGACCAGCAGCCCTACCTGCAGGGGTCTCTGCCCGTGGTGTTCCTGGCCCAGTATGCCCGCTACGGCACGATGCCGGCCGGCAACATCGCCTCGGGCCCGAGCTTCGTGACCGCCGAGAACGCCGCGCAGGTCATCGCGCTGTCGGCTGAAGGCATCCGCTAAACCCCGCCAAGTCTGGTCCCCGCCCCGCGCCGGGCGGGGACCGCTCTGCCACCGCATCGTGCCAGGGATCGGCACGCGTCGCGGTCGGCGCCACGACCTCAATCCAAGGATTTTGCCATGTCCACCGGCGACGCTTCCAAAGCCGCGGCCTCCGCGCCTTCCGACGAAAGGCTTAAGCGGGTTTCCACCTTTACGGCCCTTGTGCGCCGCCCCGAGCTTGGCGCGGTCGCGGGCCTGGTCCTGGTCACCGTCTTCTTCCTGTTCACCGCCGATGCCTCGATGTTCACCCTGGCCGGCGTTATGAACTTCATGGCTCCCGCTGCGCAGCTGGGGATCCTCGCCATTGGCGCGGCTCTACTGATGATCGGGGGCGAGTTCGACCTTTCCATCGGATCGATGATCGCCTTCGCGGGCCTCGTCTTCGGCACCGCGCTGGTGGTGTGGGGACTGCCGCTGTCGGTGTCGATGCTTTTCGCCTTCGCCGTCGCGGTTGCCATCGGTGCCACCAACGCCCAGATTACGCTGCGGACCGGACTTCCGTCCTTCATCGTGACGCTGGCCTTCCTTTTCATCCTGCGCGGTTTGACCCTGGTGGGCCTGAAGTGGGCCTCGGGCGGCTCGACCCAGTTGCGCGGCATGCGCGAGGCGGCCGAGGGCAGCCCGCTTGCCCCCTTCTTCTCGGGCGATGCGTTCCAGGGCCTGTTCCGCTACCTGGCTGATGCCGGGGTGATCGCCACCTTCCCGAACGGCGATCCGCAAGTTCCTGGTGTTCCGGTCGAGATCCTTTGGTTCCTCGCCATAGCTGTCCTTGCGACCTGGGTCCTTCTGCGGACGCAGTTCGGCAACTGGATCTTCGCGGCCGGAGGCGACCCGCGTGCTGCCCGGAAGTCGGCCGTGCCGGTTGCCCGCGTGAAGACCACGCTTTTCATCCTCACCGCTTGCTGCGCCACTCTCGTCGCGATCCTGACCGTGCTCGATGCTGGCTCCACCGACGCCCGCCGGGGTTTCCAGAAGGAATTCGAGGCGATCATCGCCGCCGTGATCGGGGGTTGCCTGCTGACCGGCGGCTACGGCTCGGCCATCGGCGCCTTCTTCGGGTCCATCGTCTTCGGGATGGTGCTGATCGGCCTGACCTACACCTCGATCGACCAGGATTGGTATCTCGTCTTCCTTGGCGGGATGCTGCTGGTCGCGGTCATGTTCAACAATGTCATCCGCAAGCGGGTCACGGGAGAGCGCTGATGAACGCCGCAACACCACTGGTCGAGGTCAGGAACCTCGTGAAACACTTCGGTTCGGTCATTGCCCTTTCTGGCGTGTCGATGAAGGTCCACGCAAACGAAGTGCTTTGCCTTCTGGGCGACAACGGGGCTGGCAAGTCTACTCTGATCAACACTCTGGCGGGTGTCCACAAGCCGACCTCGGGCGACTTCCTGGTCGGCGGCGAGCAGCGTCTGTTCAGCGGCCCCCGCGATGCCCTGGATTCAGGGATCGCCACGGTCTACCAGGATCTCGCGATGATCCCGCTAATGAGCGTGACGCGCAACTTCTTCATGGGCCGCGAGCCCGTGAAGGGTTGGGGACCCTTCCGTCACATGGACATGGCCCATGCCGACGGAGTGACCCGCGACGAGATGAAGCGCATTGGCATCGATGTCCGCGATCCGCAGCAGGCCGTGGGCACCCTGTCGGGAGGTGAGCGCCAGTGTGTCGCCATCGCACGTGCCGTCTATTTCGGCGCCAAGGTCCTCATCCTGGACGAGCCCACCTCGGCCCTCGGCGTCGCGCAGACCTCGATGGTGCTGAAATATGTGACCCAGGTCCGCAACAAGGGCCTTGGCGTCATCTTCATCACCCACAACGTCCGCCACGCCTACGCCGTCGGTGATCGCTTCACCGTCCTCAATCGCGGCAAGACGCTTGGCACCTATGCCAAGGACGAAATCGAGATCGACGCGCTGCAGAACCTGATGGCCGGCGGCAAGGAACTTCAGTCCCTCTCGGCCGAACTCGGCGGCACCATCTGACCCTTCTTCAAGAAACGGAACCTGTCATGTCCTCCAAGAAACCCGTGAACATCGGTCTGATCGGTGCTGGCCGCATCGGATCCTTCCATGGCGAAAGCGTCCAGCGCCGCCTGGTCGACGCGAACCTCGTGGCCATCGCCGACCCGGCACCGGGGGCCGCCGCCAGGCTGGCCGGCATGCTGGAGGTCGATGCCTCCTACACCGACGTGGCCGAGATGCTGGCACATCCGAACCTTGATGCAGTGATCATCGCCACCCCGGCGCGCTTCCACACCAACGTCCTCGTTCAGGCGGCCGAGGCCGGAAAGCACGTCTTCTGCGAAAAGCCGATGGCCCTGACGCTGGAAGACGCCGACCGCGGCATCGCAGCGGCCAAGGCCGCGGGCGTCGCGCTTCAGGTCGGCTTCAACCGGCGCTGGGACCAGGCGTTCGCCGAGGGCCGTGCTGCCATCGACGCAGGCAAGGTCGGCACTCCCCAGCTTCTTCGGTCGGTCATCCGCGACCCCGGCCCCTTCGGTGCCGATCCGGCGAAAGTCCCGCTCTGGACAATCTTTTACGAAACCCTGATCCACGATTTCGACACCCTTCTGTGGCTAAACGCCGGGGCGAAACCGGTCGAAGTCTATGCGGCCGCCGACGCCCTGGTGCGACCAGACGCCCGGAAGGATGGTTTCCTCGACACGGCCGTAGTGACGATCCGCTTCGACAACGGCTCCATCGCGGTGGCCGAGGCGAACTTCTGCGCGATGTATGGCTACGACATCCGGGGCGAAGTCTTCGGGTCGGCCGGCATGGTCACGATGGGCGATGTGCGGCGGTCGTCGATGACGCTTTTCGGCAAGGACGGCGTGTCCAATGACACCTGGCGGCGTGACACGGATCACTTCGTCCACGGTTACACGGCCCAGCTTGCGTCCTTCGTCCGCTCGATCCAGTCCGGGACGCCCGTGCAGGGACCGACCGGGCAGGACGCCCGTGGCGCCTTGGCCTTGGCACTGGCCGCCATCGAAAGCGTCAAGTCCAAGGCTCCGGTGCGCCTGTGATGCTGCGCCTTGGTGTCAGCCCGTTGTCCTGGGTGAATGAGGTGCTGCCCGACCTCGGCGTGGGCACCTCGGCGGAAACCATCCTCACCGAGGCCAGGGCCGCAGGCTTCGAAGGCGTGGAACTGTCGCGCGTCTTCCCCCGGGATCCGGCGGACCTTGCGGCCTTGCTGACGGGGAACGGGCTGTCACTCGTATCCGGCTGGCATTCCGGCTTACTCGCCGACCGCTCCGTGGACGAGGAATTGGGCGCCGTGCGTGACCACGCCCGGCTTCTGAAAGCCTGCGGTGCCAGCGTCATGGTCTATGGCGAATGCGGCCGGATGCCCGCCGACGCGCTGGACATCCCGATGTCCCGGCGCGGTCGTCTTGAAGCTGGGGAATGGGCCGCCTACGGTGACCGCCTCACCCGCTTTGCCGATGCGCTCTTCGCCGAGCACGGGCTCCGCCTCGCCTATCATCACCACCTCATGATGGTCGCCGAGACAAAAGCCGAAGTGCAATCGGTGATGGAGAACTCCGGACCCTCAGTCGGGCTTCTTCTGGATACGGGCCACGCCTACGCCGGCGGGTTCGACTACACCGTCCTGATCGATGCCTACGGCGATCGCATCGCGCATATCCACCTCAAGGACGTAAGGCCTGATGTGCTGGACCGCATACGCACCGCGGACCTGTCCTTCAATGCCGGCGTCCGGGCGGGGATGTTCACGATTCCCGGCGACGGCGCCGTCGACTTCGCGCCCCTCGCGCGCTTCCTCGCGTCCGGACGCTACCAAGGCTGGCTCATGGTCGAAGCCGAGCAAGACCCGGCTCTTGCCCCACCTGCGCAGACCATTGCGCGGGCCTACGACTTCGTCTCCCGTTCTATCATGCCGGCCCTGGCCGCCTGAACGGGGACACCATCGCTCTCCCGCCGGGTTTCCTCCCACCCGGCATTGCGGTGGCCGGGATTGCCCTCTCGGCCACCGCCCCAACTGTCAAGGAGCCTACCCATGTCGCACTTCCCCCTCGCCGCCTGTGCCGAAATGCTCTGGCGCGACAAACCGATCGAATGGCGCGCAAGCCGCCTGAAGGAGATGGGCTTTGGTGTCGGTCTCTGGAACTGGCCGGCGCATGACCTTGCCGCGCTGGAGAAGACCGGCGCAACCTTCACCATCATGAACGGCTACCTGCAGGGCCGCCTGACCGATGCCGAGGGGTGCGAGACGCTGCTCGCCTCGGTGAAGGAGACGGCGAAGGTGGGCAAGCGCCTTGGCGTCCACCGCCTGAACCTGCACGGCACGGGTCTTGGCGACATGGGAATCCCGATCCCGCAAATCGGCGCCTTCGCCCCCGGCATGGAGCAGCGGGCCCGAGACACGCTTCACCGCATCTGCGACCTGGCCGAGTCCGAGGGCCAGGTCTTCACGCTGGAGAACCTGAACCCCATCGACCACCCCGGCTGCCCTTTTGGGTCGACTGCGGCGGTGCTGGGTCTGGTTTCCGCGGTTAACCGCCCGCAACTTCGCATCAACTTGGACCTCTATCATACTCAGATCGGCGAGGGCGACCTAATCCGCTGGTGCGAGGCGTGTCTGCCGTGGATCGGCGAGGTCCAAGTCGCCGACAACCCCGGCCGCTGCGAACCGGGGACAGGCGAGATCAACTTTGCTGGTGTTGCAAAAGCCCTCACCGAAATGGGCTATTCAGGCCCCGTCGGTATGGAGGCTTGGGCTTCGGGTGATGCGGAGGTGGCGCTTGAGGCATTTCGAGGATCGTTCACGATCTGAGATCACTGGACGCTGCCAAAATGAACTGAGCATGCGCTCAAGCAAGAAAGCGGTCGTTCTCGGTTCCCAAATTGAAATTCCGCCCCCTACCCTTGGATTCGGGAGGTACCCATCACAACCGATATGTCGCACGGTTCGTGGCGGCGGCCCAGACGCACTTTTTCGCCGATCACAGCCCTGCGCGTTGCCCTTTCGTTTCGCATCTGGTCCAGTCTGTCGGCATGATGTTGAGCCGAGGCAGCACCAAGATGAAGACCCCAAATGGCGACCTCGACCTCGACCGTTGGCCGGATCCGGCCGGCGCAAAGGCCCTCCGCACTGTTTTCGCGCAGGACCTTGTCGTCGAAGGCGATGCCACCTCCAGTGGACCGATCGAGGTCCAAGGCAACGTAGTTGGCTCACTGCGTGCGCCGGAGATCTCAGTGGCTGGTTCAGGTCGTGTTGAAGGTTCCGTCGTCGCCCACGACCTCGTCGTGCTTGGGGCGGTTTCCGGCAGGGTCTCGGCGCGAAACGTTCAGCTCGCGCCGAGTGCAGTCGTGCAGGCCGATGTTATCCATGAGCGGATCGCCATCGAGGCCGGAGCCGAGCTTGAAGGCAGGCTTCAGCGTAGGGCCTGACAGATCTCACTCCGCAAGGTCTGGCGGCAGCATCTGGCCGGTCGGCAGATAGCCCCGCCGCATCTTATGTCGGAGTGTCTGGGATGCCGCCCTCTCCGCTTCTTCAATGGAAGCACAGGTTTCGATGCTTGTCCGGCCGTGGGTCCCGATCCGGCCCCAGGTTCGCAAGACGGAGACGTCGCCGAACAGTGTCGCCGCAACATCGATGCAGTAGAACCGCGCCATGTTAGCCTCAGAGTTGATGCGATGCAGATGTGCCAGAGCCATGGCGGTCCTCCCCTGCACAGACTCCGCCTTGCCGCTCTCCAAGTCCAATTTATTTTCTGAATCGATCCGGGCCGTCCGATTCAGAAAGCTGATGGGTCATGGCGACGGATCGCTAGGTTCTTCCTCGACAACCTCGACCCAGAGGACGCCACGCAGGGTTTCCTCCGGGACCAGCCATACGGTCCTGAACCGACCGCCGGCGGTACGGTGCCGTTCAGCGACGAGTTCCCTGCCTCCACGGTCGATCCGCCACAGACGACGATCAATTGTCGGGCTTTTGGTTCTGGGTCTAGTGACGTCCTCCATGCCTGCCTCCGATCGGTCGCTGACGATTTGCAGTCATGGACAGAGGCGCCTTCAGGACATATCTAACGCCATCAGAAGTGGTGCTTTGCTGTCGCCACGCGAACCACGAAAGGCGTTCCTGTCGATGCATGTTCTGTCCCCTGTTCTGGTTGTTTCCGCGCTTGCGGCGATGTCTGTTCCCGTCCACGCGCTTGACGCCTGGGCGGTCGGTGTCGAGCGTGGACTGCCGACCTACGCGCTCACCAGCGAGGCGGGTGAGGTGCGGCTCGTTTGCGACCCGGATCGCGTTTTCGGGCCGACGCCCAACGGTGCGCTTGTGGTCGGCTTCGACAAAGATGCGGCGCCAGACATGGTCGTTGTTCTCGCCAAGTCCGGTGAACAGGCCCGCCTGCCGGTCAAGGACGGCCTTGCTGGACAGGCCTCGGTTGAAGCCGCAGACTGGTCGAAGATGGTTGCGACCTTCCGCGATGGCGGCGAGTTCGCGCTGGTTACAAGCGCTGACAGCCTGACCTTCGAGACAGCACCGCTGCCCGAGCTCGCCTGCGACTGACCGCAGGCCGTTCATCGAATTCTGTTGCATGGTCCGGGTCTATCTGACGCGTCGCGCCTCGATGAGCCGCGACGCGATGGCGGCGAGGAAGGCACCAACGATTGTCGCCCGGGGCTCGATCTGCCAGGGGTCACCAAGGGCTGCATGCATGGCCCGGATCGCTGAGCCTTGGGCGTAGACGGTCATTGCTTCGCCGACGGCCATGTCTGTTGCCGACATGGCGAAGATGCGCCTCGCCTCGTCTGCCTGCGCCTTGATATCCTCTTCGGCCAATAGTCGCCGCAATTCCGCGCGGGCTTCCTTGGCAAAGGCGCGCAGCATGTAGGCTGGGGTCACCTCGCCCGCACCTGGGATTTGCTTCAGACGCCTCTCGGTCGCCAGCGGAAGCCGAAACAGGACCACCAGCTTCTCTTTCCGGGGCTTCACCAACACACCAGCTGGAGTATCGGGTGGCAATGCCGGGGACAGCGTCTGATCCCTCTCCCCTTCCCTCTTCCCGGCCAATCCCGCTTCCGCGAGGGGCGAAGTTGGCAGGTCAGGGAGTTGGTCCTCGATGTTCTCCGCTGGCAGCCCCGCCTCCGGCGCTCGCCGTTCGGCGAGAATGCGCGACTGCACCTCGCGCGACGAGCGCAACCGTGCCGCCGAGTTCTGCAAACCAGGCTCTTCCGCTGCCGGAGAGGGTGCGACACGTGCAGGAAGGCGGAAACGGCTCATGCAGGGATCACCTCGTCGATCCCCGTCAGGACGAGTTCCGCGACTTCAAGCTGGCGGGTGATGGCGTCCGCCAGCAACCGACCGCCGGGTGCCTTGGCGTTGGCGCGGGCTGCCGGTCCGAGGGGGCCGTGGTAGCCCAACTGTTCGAGGATCCGCGAATGCGGGACGATCACATCGAGATGGTCGAGACGCAGGATTTCCTGCAGCACGTCTTGGTCACGTTTCGGCAGTTGCGCCATTCCCCCTTCCCGGGTTGCGGCGTCGATGATCTTCGGCCCCGCGTCCATGACGAGGACCCGGACCGCCGGGAAGCGCTCACCTTCAGCAATCGAGGCACGGAGGTCGTCCATCCAGAGGACGGCACGATGGGTCATTTCCCATTCGGCATAGACGGGGCGCGCAGGGATCAGCACCAGGTCGGAGATCAGACAGAAGTCCTCAGTGTCGGTGTGGGTGCCCGGCCGGGTGTCGATCACGACGAGATCGACGCCACGCGATTCCTCAGCCTCGAGGAGCGACAGAAGCCCTTCGACGCTCTCGGGCGGTGACAGGATCGCGAGGCTCTCTGGCCAGTCGGGCTTCGGCGCCCCCTCCCAGGTGGCCAGTTCGAAACTGTCGCGCCAGCGGCCGAGTTGGGCATTCACGTCGCCATCGATCAGGGTGACGCGACGCCCGAGGTTCAGTGCTGCAGATGCGAGAAGCATGGCGGTCGTGGTCTTGCCCGAGCCACCCTTAGTCTGCACGATGGAAATGACTTGCATGAAATGACGCCTCCACAAACGGCACTCGCTACCCCTTGCACCGACGCCCGGCGCTCTTTCATGACGCTGCGGACGGCGATGCACCGCAAGCAGGGCAAGACCGCGCGAAGCCTTTGTAAAGGCGTCACTAATCTGACCGGCATCCGGTGCGCCGTTTAGGCATAAGGTTGCAGAAACGTCAAATCGCTTGTGCTGGAAGTTGTAACACACCGCCGAAGCCTTCATGTTTCTTAAGGATTCCCGCAGCCGTAATGCTGCGGCGCGGCGCCCGAGCAGTCCTGAGGCCTGCCCGTAATCGTGGCTATCTGCCTTCCGGCCCGTATGACGGTTTGCATGTCTGCATGCTTGCATAGATGACAGGCCGCATACCGACGTGGGAACCTGTCCGCACGGCTGATCCGAAGGCAAGGTGACATCAGGCCTCCGTCAGGGGACGATCCCGAATGTGACCCGCCAACCGGCTGCATGCCGGACAATCTGTCTGCTTTCCTGTCGGCCTGCTTGCTAGTTTGCCCAGTGACGAGTTGACGCTGCGCCGATCCAGCTTGTGGCATCATGCCCAAAGCCATTCATAGTCTGCCATTTTCCGTCATGGGCAGGCCTCGGAGCATCCGGAGACCCCTTCCCCCGCCCCTCTTCCCTTCCCTGGCAGCCCTTCCATCAGACTGTCGTGCCCGTCCCAACAATCCCTCGTGGAGGAACCGTACACTTCTGGAAAGCCCAAGCTTTCCAGGCGCTCCACCCGTTTGGTCTCGAGTGAAACGGAGGCCTGGCGGCCGGGGCGCAGGGATCCAGTCGGCGGTCCAGCCGCCGACCCCTGTCGCCATATTGAGTCCTCACCGGCTGTCCGGTTTCCGCAGGCGGGCTCCTCTTCGGAGGAGCGGAAACCGGCCGGTGAGGACGGTTGGCAGGAAAGGTGTTGTGTGGTACATGATGCGCAATGACTGCAAAACACATGTAATGATGCAATGCCACGCTCACGCCTGACCTCTGCCGAGACTACCGCCATCACGGCGCGGCTCCTCGCTGGCGAGAGCGTCGCGGCCGTGGCGAGGTCTATGGGCCGTTCCCGCCAGGCGCTGTCACGGATCAAGGGCAGCCTTGATCGGAAAGAGGTGCGGCGGCTTTCGGTGAAGCTCAACATCCGCATCACGGAAGACGAGCATGCAGCCTTTCAGGCGGTTGCCGAGGCAAGCGGTCTGACGGTCTCCGAGGCAGTCCGGCATCTGGTCAGACAGGCAAGCGATCGTCTGGCCATCCAGGCAGACGAGCTTGATGCCATCGCTGCAGCAAGGCGGGAGTTGTCGGCCGTCGGCAACAACCTCAACCAGATCGCTCGTCTGGGGGCGGTCGGTCGTCTGACCTGGAATGCCCGCGATGCCGCCCTGGTGCGCAAGGTCGGAGCGCGGGTCGATGACCTTGTAGAAGAGGTTGTCCATCTTCTCTCGTCGCTTCGGGCCAAGCAGGGACTTGGTGATCAAGTCTCTACTTTCGCTCCTGCTGCCGACACTTCTGCCGAGGCGCCGAAATGACCCGGTCACCTTCCGTCGAAGATCTGGTTCTCGGTCATGTTCTCGACGATCGGCGTCGGGGGCGCGGCGGTGGTGACGGTGCCGCGTCCCGTCTCGGCACGCGGAAGGAACGTCAGACCCGGGCACTTCTGCGAAACGCTGGTGGACCACGCGGTTGGCAGTCGGTCGTCAAACGTATTGCCGGCGGCAGCGCCCGAACGCCACAGGAGCTGAAGCGCCTTCTCGACTACGTGGCTCGGGAAGAGGGGGTGCAGATCACCTGGTGTAATCTGGCGGGCTACGAGCGCGACTTCGATCCTGAGCGAACGGGCCGCACGGCGGACATCTGGTCTTCGACCTGGACCGGTGCACCGCGCCGGGGACACGCCGATCACATCGTTCTTAGTTTCCCGCGCGGGGTGGACGCCGAGCGCGCCGAGGTCATCGCCCGGGAATGGGGGCAGGCCGTGTTCGGTTCTGGTGAGTATGGGGATGTCTGGCGCTACGTGGCTGCCCTGCACAAGGACACCGACCATCTGCATGCGCATTTCGTGGTCGACAAGCATGGCATCGAGGAAGGTCGCTTCCTGTCGATCTGTCGCCACGCCGCACTGAACTTCGATGTGATGCGCGAGCTTCACGCCGAGATCAGCCAGTCGCATGGGCTGAACATCCTCGCCTCATCGCGCCTGTCGCGTGGCATCATCGAGAACCCACCGCGCCAATCCGAGTTGCGTGCCTCGCGAGAGGGTGGGAAGGCCACACCCCCTCCGCCGCCGCCTCTGTCCGACGGGGAGCGGAGCCGACGGCTTGCAGCGCTACAGGGCTTTGCCCGCGAATATGAAACCCTCGGCGAGCTCGCCGGTCTCGCCGCTGAAACCGGCACCGAGGCGAGCGCTTCTTCCTACTTTTCCCGGCTGGCCCGGGCGCTTGGCGCGTCTGCCGCCGCACTCAGACAAGGAGTTCCTCTTATGCCCGATCACTCGCTTCATGCCGAAGGCGACCCCGCCGCGCGGGTTGAGGCTGCGCGCAGCGAGATGGTCGCTTCGGCCACCGAGGCTTGGGAGGCGATCCGTGCCATGGAACCCTCGGTCGAGCGGGTTGACCTTGAACGAAGCTTTGCCGAGCAGGCGCGCGCCTCCCTGAAGCTCGCGCCAGACAGCATCTTCTTGGCAGAGCATGCGCAACTCGCCGATCGGAACACCGATCCCTACCACAACCCGACCCTCGCCTCGCTTGCGCGGCTGGAGCAGGGTCAGACCGAGGGCGTTTCTCTCGATGAAGGTCTACGCGCGACCCTTGCTCATGTTCGGGAAGAGATCGGCGAACGGCTGACGGCGCTCTTCTCGATCCGGGAAGACGAGCTTCGCATAGCGGGCACGTCCGTCGAGGAAATGGTCGCCCGCTTCAGTTTGGCCGAGCGCAGTGAGGGCCAGCGGGCGAGCTGGATCACTGAGCAGCCGAATACGATGCAAAAGGTGTTCTGGATGGAAACGGAACGCGCGCTCGGTCAGGAGGTTCGGGCAGAAGTCGTCGCCTTCAACTTTGCACCGGAACTGACCGAGGCCTTCGCGCGCGACCAGTTGCTCACCGCCGATCGCAATATGAAGCTCTCGGAGGTGCCCGCGTTGGAAGCCATCGTTGATCGCCTGCACGACACCCTGAAACCCGAAGATCTCGACCGCGTTCGGTCCGGCGATCTCGCCCCGCTCAACGAGCAGGTCCGAGATCCAGCACTTCGGGCCGCCGTCGCGCATGAACTGAAGAACGAAGGTGACCTCGGTCAATCGGGTGAGGTCGGACCTTGGGCAGATCTGGCACGGGCGCAGCATCGTGCCGCCGAACTGGGGCAGCGCGATCGCACCGTCGAACGCGATACCGGTCACGAACTCTGAGGACAGATCCATGCTTTCGAACCTCGAGACCGCCTGGCGGTATCCGCTGGCGCTGCTCCTTGGCCTCCTGACCGGTCTCTACATCGGTGGCATGCTGGCGACGATCTACGTGATCACTGCCTTCCGGGAGAGCCTCGATACGCTTAGCCCGATGGGCCCCTGGTTCCTTCGCTACGCCTGGGCCGACCTCGCCGCGCGGCCTTCGGTCCTGCAGGGTGCACTGATCATCACCGGTGCCGTGACCGTCGCCTTGACGCTTGTCGGACTTGCCGGAGTGCATCGCGGGCGGCTGAACCAATATGACGATGCGCATTTCCAGTCGCGCCGCGAGTTGAAGAGCAACCGCATGGTCGGAACCCTCGATCAGAACGGCTTCATCTTTGGCAAGCTCGGCCTCCCGAAATCCGACGCGCCCTTCGTGATGGCACCGCCCGACCGCTTCCCGCATGCAATGATGATCGCGCCTACGGGCCGAGGGAAAGGCGTGGGCTTCGTCATCCCGAACCTCCTACACTTCTCGGGATCAGCGATCATCCTCGACGTGAAGGGCGAGAACTTCGCCAAGACCTCGATTCATCGCAAGCACGGGCTGAAGAACAGCATCTGGTACTTCTCGCCCTTCGATGAGGACCGTGGTTCGCACCGGTTCAACCCGCTTGCCCGGATCGCCGCCCTGCCCTCTGCCGGGCGTCAGTACACCGCGCTGAACTCGATGGCCGATCTCTTCCTCATCCCGGAAGGCGAAAGCGCCCAGAGCTTCTTCAATGCCGGCAAGCGGCTCTTCATCGCCTCGTGCCTCTACGCCATCGAACAGCGCCGCCCGACCTTGGGCTTTGCCGGTGAAATCATGGCCGGGGGTGGTGACAAGAAGAAGAGCTACACGGCCATCGCCGAGACCACGAACATCCCGATCGTCTCCCGCACCTTCCTCGAGATGGCCGACGTCCCGGAAAAGACCCTCGGGGCCTATGTGTCCGTCATCCAGGGATCCGGTCTGGAACTCTGGAATGACCCGGCCGTGGACCGGGTGACCTCTGCCAGCGACTTCGACTTCTCGACCTTCCGCCGCGATCCCCAAAGCCTCTACATCGTCGTCCAACCCGAGCACCTGAAAACCCTCGCCCCCCTCGTCCGTCTCCTTTTCGCGGATGCCATCGCGTCCCTCCAACGCCGCGAGCCTGGGCCGGACGAATCCCATGCGGTCATGTTCCTGATGGACGAGTTCGACCAGCTCGGCCGCCAGCCTTTGGTGCTCTCTTCCATCAAGACCATCCGCAGTTTCGGCGGCCGGTTCTTCATCATCTCCCAGACCATCCCTGGTCTCGATGACATCTATGGCGAAACTGGACGGAGGTCCCTGCAGGGCGGGGCTGGTGTGCAGATCTACATGACACCGCAGGATGACCGGACGGCCGAGGTGCTGTCGAATGCCTTGGGGCGCTCCACCATCACCGCCGTGACCGAAAGCCAGTCGCGGGTACGGGCGTTGGAGGACAGTGCCAATGTCAGCCGGTGTTCCGAGGAGCGGCCGCTGATCTCGGCGAACGAGGTGCTGCGGTTTCCGTTGGATGAGGTGCTAGTGCTGCCCGAGGGACAGTATCCGATCCGGGCGCGTCACATCCGTTACTACGAGGATCGGCATTTTGGGCCGATTGATCGGGCGCGGAAGGGGAAAGCGTTGCCGACAATACAAGGGGGCGGGGCGGATCGTAGGCTAGCGCCTGTCGGGAAGCTGTCAGGGTTGACTGCGTCCGCTGGACCTGCGGGCACCGAGGTCTTCGTAGAAGCGGCACGGGTGTTTCAGGAAATTGCGAAGAGCGCCAGGCGGACACGGAAAGTGCCGGCTCGGGTCTAACCGGTGCTTGGTCGCTGAACCTTACCGCATGCTCCAACGGGCAGATACGGCCCTTAGCTGCCGTTCACCTTGGTTGTGGTAATCCTTGGATGCTGCTGATTACGTCAGAGAAGACCCTCCTCCCCGAGCACCCTGGGCTCGGCTTTTTCAAAACGATCAAGCAAGAAATGGCCGGCCCATTCGGGGAGTGGGCAGCCATTCAACCAAGACGCCGCCAGCTCTCCGCTGGTGCAGGCGGCCATGGTGCCATGGCCAGAAAGTCCGCAAACCATGAAAGCGTCCGGCGCACCCATGGGACCGATGAGGGGCCAGTTGTCGGAGGTCTTCGTATAGAAGCCACCGTAATGGACCATCTGACGGGGCAATTTGCCGTAATAGACTTTCAACGCAGGATGCAGACGTGCAGCGCCGCGCAGGACGATTTCCGGAAACCGCGGGTCAAGGTTCAGCGACCGGCAAGCCGGCGCGGCGTACGAATTGTATGCCCAGCCCAATTTCACCCAATTGCCGTGATCGCCGCCTTCGGGCCTGCAATGGATGGCCCCTGGCATCCGCGATGCGAAACGTGCCGAGTCGGGATCTGACAACAGCAGATCCCGCTCTTCGTCCGTCCAGTCGATGTGCTGGGGGTCGATGTCGATCGTGAACGGAAGATCGCGGGGAATGGCCCCGGCAGGATCGGGGAACGCGACCTTTTGCTGCGGAACATTCGCAAGCGGCAGGCTGACCCCGACCAGTGACGCGATGTGGCTGGCGAAAGGACCGGCGGCGTTCAGGATCCTTTCCGCCCCGACCTTTATCGTCCCTTCGGCTGTCTCGACGGCGAGATCGTAATGTCGGCCGCTGTCTATTCCTTGGACAGTGCCCCGTTGGAACCGCACGCCTCTGGCCCGGCAATCCTCCAGCATGAACTGGCCCAGTTGCTGCCCCGAAACGTCACCCGCGCGACGTACATGGAGGACGGACCGGACCTCATGGGACAGGGAGGGGAAGTGCTGGCGGATCGCCTGCTGATCGGTCAGGAAGTCGAAGCCGTCGGGTGCGCTTTTCCAGTCGGGAAAGACGGGCGGTTGGTAGCCCGCGCTATCCGGTGTGGTGTGGACCCGGATTGCAGGCCCGCCAGCGGCACCGAAGACAGCCGTCAACTGGCCATGCTGGGCAGAGATGTCGGCGCTGCGCGAGGCCAGAAGATACCCCCTCCGTGTCAGCGCGATCCGGTTGTCGGTTTCCTTGGCGATCCGCTCCATCAGCGTGATCGAGCGGTTCATGAAGCCGACCATCGTCGGCTGCGGCCACCAGTTGCGATAGTTGTTGCCGGACTGCGCCGATGTGAGCGCAAGAGGATCGCCCGCGTCGATGAGGATGATCCGGCAAGAGGGCGTGCTTCGGGCAAGATAGAAGGCCGATGCAATTCCCAGCAGCCCCGCACCGATGATGGCGACATCGAATTTCTGGCTCATCACGAGATCCATATTGTATCCGTTAAAATAAATTCGTATACGAAAATGGCGAAACGGCAAGTGTGACTCAGGATCGGAGATCGCCATGGCAACGACACCCACGCTTCTCTTCATCGGGTGCGGCAATATGGGGGCGGCGATTGCGGCCGGCGCGCTGGATCAGATGCCCGGCGTGCGCGTCGTGGCGCTGGACCCCGATACAGAGCGGGCGCGCAGCCTGTTGCCGCCGGGCGCTGCGGTCGAACTTCATGCCGAGCCTTCGGGCCTTGCAGGGTTGCGTCCCGATCTGGTCATCCTCGGCGTGAAGCCGCAAACCTTGCCCGAGCTTTCTGCCGAAGTGCTCGCTCTTCTACGCGCCGCGCCGGTGGTTTCGATCATGGCGGGCATCGGTCTTGAGCGTCTGAGCGCCGCGCTTGCACCGTCCGCCGTCGTGCGCGTCATGCCCAACCTGCCTTCCATGATCGGTGAGGGGATGAGCCTGGGCTGCACCACCGTCGCGCTGGCAGACAGCGTAAGGTCGATGGTTGAGGCGCTGTTCAACGCCATCGGGCGTTTCGACTGGGTCGCCGACGAGGTCATGTTCGAGAAGGCCAACCCCGTCTTTGCCTGTGGCCCCGGGTTTGTCTTTGCCTTCGCCGAACAGATGATCCTTGCAGCTGTCGCTCAGGGGCTGCCCCGCGATCTGGCTGAACGTCTGGTGCATCAGACGATGCTCGGCTCGGCGCGGATGCTGTCCGAAGATCCGCGCGGGGCAGCGGGCCTGAAGCGCGCGGTCAGCAGTCCCGGCGGGACGACGCTTGCCGGCCTGTCGGTCCTCGAGGCCGAGGCGGGGCTGCCGAAGATTTTGCCGGGCACGCTGGCCGCTGCACATGGAAGGGCGCTTGAATTGGCCCGGATGGCTGGCTGAGGCTGGATCGGCGTAACTGGGGGCAGGGGGGCGGCACATGACGCAACCGGATTACATCATCGTCGGCGCTGGGGCGGCGGGCTGTGTGCTTGCGGCAAGGCTGACCGAGGACGCGGGAACGACCGTTCTTCTGCTCGAGGCAGGCGGGTCTGACCGCAAGCTGACAATCGCCATGCCTGCCGCGATCCCCTTTGTCTACCAGAAAAAATCGCTGGGGTGGAACGAGCAGGCGGGGCCGGAGCCCTACCTTGTAGGCCAGATGATCGACGAGAAGCGCGGCAAGGTGCTGGGTGGATCGACGTCGGTCAACGCCATGATCTTCAACCGCGGCAATCGGCTCGACTTCGATGGATGGGCCGCGCAGGGATTGAAGGGGTGGGGATGGCAGGATGTCCTGCCCTATTTCCGGCGGATGGAAAGCTTCTCCGAGGGGGCAAGCGCCACGCGGGGTGGTAACGGCCCGCTCAAGGTGACCCGCGCGAAGGCCGCGCATCCGCTGTTCGATGTCTACATGCGCTCGGGCGAACAGGCGGGCCATGCCCGCCCCGCCGATCACAATTCCGGCGATCAGGAAGGGATGCATATCGCGCAATGCACCATCGGAAACGGCCGCCGCTGGAACGCGGCGCAGGCTTTCCTGCGTCCCGCGCTGAACCGGCCGAACCTGACCCTGAAAAGCGGGCTGCAGGTCGTGCGGGTGCTGTTCGACGGTCTGCGTGTCTGCGGTGTCCAGCTTTCGGATGGCACGCGGATCGAGGCTGCAAAAGAGGTCATTCTGGCCGCCTCGAATGTGGGCGCGGCGAAGCTTCTGCTTCTGTCCGGTGTAGGTCCCGCTGACGATCTTCGCGCACTCGGCATCCCTGTCGTCCTCGATCAGCCGCATGTCGGGCAGAACCTTGAAAACCACCCGGGCGTGAACCTGCAATACGCGGCCAGACGCGAGGATACGCTGGTCTCGCAGTTGGGGCTGGCCGGTCAGGTGCGGCTCGGTCTTGAATGGTTGCTGTTCCGGCGCGGTCTCGGCGCGTCGAATTTCTTCGAGGCTGGTGCCTTCGTCAAAACCCATGACGGGGCGGATTACGCCAATCTCCAGCTTGAATTCCTGCCTCTGGCGCGGCGTGTGGTGAACGGGAAAGTGACGGTTTTCCCGGGCTTCCAGCTTTGGATGGACCTGTCGCGCCCGCAGTCACGCGGGCATATCCGGTTGCGTTCGGCCAACCCGTCCGACGCCCCCGAGATCGTCTTCAATCACCTGAAGGAACGCGAGGACCAGTTGGACATGATCCGCTCGGTCCGCCTTGCCCGTGACCTGTTCGCACAGCCGGCATGGGACGGCATCCGCGGCGCAGAGGTGAACCCGACAGCCGATATGAAGACCGACGACGACATCCTGACTTGGGTGAGATCGGCGGTCGGCACCAGCTATCACCCGTCGGGGGCGACCCGTATGGCGGTGCGTCCGCAGGATGGTGTCGTCGATGCAGAATGCCGCGTCCACGGCATTTCCGGCCTTCGCGTCGTCGGCCCAGGCGTCATGCCCCGCATTACTACCGGCAACCTGTCAGCCCCCACTTACATGATCGCCGAGAAGATCGCGGACGCGATCCGTGGCCGCAAATCTGTTTGAAGGAAGCCCAATGTCTGTTCCTCTCGTCCCTCTTCTGATCGATGGCGATTACTGCGCCGGATCGACCGGCGTGACGGTCCCCGTGGTCAATCCCGCGACGGAAGAGGTGATTGCCGATCTTGCCCATGCCTCTGTCACCGATCTTGATCGCGCCCTTGCGGCATCCGCCCGCGCCTTTGTCGACTGGCGCGAAACCACCGCAGCGCATCGCAATGCCATTCTGGTCAAGGCTGCCTACCTGATCCGTGAGCGGACCGAGGAGATTGCTGAGATCCTGACCGCGGAGAACGGCAAATCGCTGACCGAGGCGCGGGGCGAGGTGGGCTTTTGCGCCGACGCGACGGACTGGTATGCTGAGGAAGCCAAACGCGCCTATGGCCGCGTGATCCCCGCCCGTGCGTCTGATGTGCGCCAGATCACCCTGCGCGAGCCCGTGGGCGTTGCCCTGGGCTTTGCCGCATGGAACTTCCCCGCTGGTAACGTGGCCTTGAAAATGGCGGCGGCCCTTGCTGCCGGATGCACCATCATCGTCAAGCCGTCCGACGAAACGCCGGCAACGGCAATTGCCATCGGGCGCTGCTTCACCGACGCAGGCCTTCCGGCCGGTGCGCTGAACATCGTCCACGGCGTGCCGACCGAGGTGTCTAAATACCTGATCGCGTCGCCCATTCCGAAGAAGGTCTCGCTCACCGGATCGACGCCCGTGGGCAAACTGCTCCAGCGCCTTGCCTCGGAAACCATGAAGCGTTGCACGATGGAGCTGGGTGGCCATGCACCTGTGCTGGTCTTTGCCGATACCGACATTCCGAATGCGGTAGCGCGGCTGGTGAGCGCGAAATTCCGGAATGCCGGACAGGTCTGCACATCGCCCACCCGCTTTTTCATCGCACGTGAGGTTTATGAGGATTTCGTCGCGGCCTTCATCACGCGAGCGAAACAGGTGCGCGTGGGTAACGGGGCGGAGGAGGGTGCCCAGATGGGCCCGATGATCACCGCCCGTCGTCGTGACACGATCGACGCACTGGTGAAGGACGCCGTGGCCAAAGGGGCTGACCTGCGCCTTGGTGGCCATGCGATCGCGGGGAAGGGCTATTTCTACGCGCCGACCGTTCTGGCCGATGTTCCGGATAATGCGCGCCTGATGACCGAAGAACCCTTCGGTCCGATTGCCGCATTCACCCCCTTCGACAGCTTCGACGAGGTGATTGGCCGCGCCAATGCCCTGCCATACGGTCTTGCGGCCTACGTCTTTTCCCAGAACCCTGGCACCATCGCCCGAGCAGGGTCTGCTCTGGATGCCGGTGTCGTGGGCGTGAACCACACCTCGGTCCACGAGGCCGAGACTCCCTTCGGCGGGGTGAATGAATCCGGCTACGGGGCCGAAAGCGGGATCGAGGGGCTCGACGCCTATCTCCGCACCAAGATGCTGACCGAAAAATACCTGTGAGGACGAACATGAAAACGGATGTCGCCATCATCGGGGGCGGGGCCATCGGGGCTTCGGTCGCCTATTATCTGAAAACGATGGACCCGAGCCTGAAGGTCACCGTGATCGAACGCGATCCGACCTACGAGATCGCCTCGACACCCCGCGCTTCGGGTGGGGTTCGGCGGCTGTTCAGCCTGCCCGAGAACATCTCGCTCTCGAACTATTCCATCCCGTTCTTCGAGACTTTCGCCGAGACGATGGCCGTGAACGGCCAGCGGGCCGAGATCAGCTTCAAGAAGGGCGGGTATATCTTCATTGTTCCGCCGTCTTCGGTGGACATGCTGAAGGCAAACTACGATGCTGAGTTGTCGATGGGCTGCAACGTGGTCTGGCTGACGCCCGACGAGATCAAGCACAAGTTTCCGTCGATGTATGTTGGCGATCTTGGCGCGGCGGTGCATTCGCCCGACGACGGATGGCTCGACCCCTATGCCGTCCTGATGGGCTTCCGCAAGAAAGCGCAGTCCCTCGGCGCCGAGTTCGTGGCCGAAGAGGTGACAGGGATGGAACGTCACGGCGCGCAGGTGACGGCGGCCAACTGTGCCTCCGGCCTGCGGATCGAGGCGGATACCTTCGTCAATGCCGCCGGCGCATGGGCCAAGGAGATCTGCGCGATGCTCGGCTTCAAGGTTCCGATCGAGCCGCTTCGCCGGTTCGAGCATTACTTTGAATGCGAAGAGGAAATCGAACCGCTGCCCTATCTGAAAGACCCCGAGCGGCTTGCCTTCCGGCCCGAAGGCAAAGGCTATTCGGGCGGCGTGCCCACGCTTGCCGAACCGCGCGGCTACAACATGGAAGCCGACCACGACTATTTCGAGAATGTCGTCTGGCCGGCCCTTGCCCACCGCTTCCCGAAATTCGAGCGGACGAAGTGCAAGAACACGCTGCCCGGCCTCTATGACCAGAACGATCTGGACGGAAACGTCATCATCGGGCCGGGCGCGGATGGTCTGGGCAACTTCCAGATGCTTGCGGGCTTTTCGGGCCACGGGCTGATGCACGCGCCGGGCTGCGGCCTTGCCATGGCGGAACTGATCCTGAAGGGACGCTACGAAACGCTCGATCTGACCCGCTTCGGCTGGCAGCGCGTGGCAGATGGCGCACCTTTGCCCGAGCGAGGCATCATCTGATGCCTTGGCCGGTCCCGGGCGGACTCCTTCCCGGGACCGCGGCCTTGCATACGGGCTGGCATCCCGCCGCCGAGACAGTATCTTCCATCTGCATAAGTTCAGGGCGCGCGGCATGAACGAAATGAAGCACGATACGCCGACAGCAGAGCCGATCTACGAGTCTCTCAAGGAAGCGATCCTGTCCGGGCAGCTTGCCCCCGGCGAACCGCTGCGGCAGGACGAGATCGCCCGCCAGCACGGCGTATCGAAAATTCCCGTGCGCGAGGCGCTGCTTCGGCTTGAAGTCGATGGCTTCGTGCTGTTCCGCAAGAACAAGGGTGCGACCGTCCGCGAAATCTCGCCTGCGGAAGTGCTCGACCTGATGGATATCCGCGTCGCGCTGGAATGCCGTGCGCTGGAACTTGCGGTTCCCCAGATGGCCAAGAGCGATCTGGACCGTGCGCGTGCCATCCTGCGGGAATATTCCGAAGATGCGAGCCTTGCCGAATGGAGCAGCCTGAACGTGCGCTTCCATCAGGCGCTTTATGAACCCTGCGGGAATGCCTCGCTTCTGCAGATGATCGCCGATCTGCGCGCGCGGCTCGGTCCTTTCGTCAGGCTGCTTGTGACCGAGACGAGCGGCTTTGAACGACCCGTGCAGGAGCATCAGGATATTCTGGATGCCTGCGCTGCCGGTGACGCCGCAAAGGCGATCCGCCTGCTGCGCGACCATATCGAAACGACCCGAAAAGAGACCGCAGCCCTGATGCGTCGGCGCCGGATGCTGTAGCCGTGATTTACCCCTCCGCGCAGGGCAGAGGGGTGGGCGGCGACGTCAGTGGCCCCGCGCCGGTTTCACCATCGCCGCCGTCAGGTCGCGCAAGCTCACCGTGCCGATGGGCGCGCCCGTCGACTCGGATACGACTGCTTCGTCCGCGGGATGCGCCATGACGATGCGTGCGGCATCCTCGATCGTCGTTTCCGCCGCGATCACGGGCAAATCTGCGGATACGGTCCGGGTATCCAAGGGCGACATCACGGCATCGACGTGGATGAAGCGCCCACGGTTCACTTCCTTGACGAAGTTCGCGACATAATCGTCGGCCGGTCGCAGCACGATGTCCTGACTGCTGCCCTGCTGGATCACCTCGCCATCCCGCAGAATGGCGATCTGGTCACCGAGACGGAGCGCCTCGTCGAGATCGTGGGTGATGAATACGACGGTCTTGTGCAACTCTTTCTGCAGGTCCAGCAGCATCGTCTGCATGTCGGTCCGGATCAGGGGGTCGAGGGCAGAGTAGGCCTCGTCCATCAGCAGGACGGGTGCGTCATTGGCAAGGGCACGGGCCAACCCGACCCTCTGCTGCATGCCGCCCGACAACTGGTTCGGAAACTTCTTCTCGAAGCCACCCAGACCCACGCGATCCAGCCAGCGCATGGCTGTATCCACGCTTTTTGCACGGTCGACGTTTCGCACCTCGAGGCCGTAGAGCGTGTTTTCAAGCACGTTCCGGTGGGGAAGGAGGGCGAATTTTTGGAACACCATCCCCGTCTGGATGCGGCGAAATTCTTGCAGTTCGGGCGGCGTCATCTGCACCACATCGACGCCGTCCACGAGCACTTCGCCCGCTGTCGGGTCTATCAGCCGGTTGATGTGCCGGATCAGGGTGGACTTGCCTGAGCCGGACAGACCCATGATCACCTGAATGGTGCCGGACGGAATTTCGATGTTGATGTCGCGCAGGCCCAGGATATGGCCGTGCTTCTCGTTCAGCTCCGCCTTGGACATGCCCGCCTTGACCGCATCGACATGGGCCTGCGGGTTACTGCCGAAGATCTTGTAGAGATTGCGGATGCGGATTCCGCCAAAGGCCTGGTCAGCCATGGACTACCTCACGGTGCTTCTGGAGGCGGTTGCCGTAGGCTTGGCTCACGCGGTCGAACATGATTGCGATGCCGACGATGGCAAGGCCGTTGAACACGCCAAGCGTGAAATACTGGTTCGCAATGGCCTTGAGGACCGGCTGTCCAAGGCCCTGCACTCCGATCATCGAAGCGACGACGACCATGGCCAAAGCCATCATGATGGTTTGGTTCACGCCGGCCATGATGGTCGGCAGCGCAAGGGGAAGCTGGACCTTCACCAGCTTTTGCCATGATGAACTGCCGAACGCGTCAGCCGCTTCGAGCACGTCCTTATCTACAAGGCGGATGCCCAGATCTGTCAGGCGGATCATCGGTGGGATGGCGTAGATCACAACAGAGATCAGACCGGGCACCTTGCCGATGCCCAGAAG
Organism: Fuscovulum ytuae; assembly: GCF_029953595.1. Classification (NCBI taxonomy): domain Bacteria; kingdom Pseudomonadati; phylum Pseudomonadota; class Alphaproteobacteria; order Rhodobacterales; family Paracoccaceae; genus Fuscovulum; species Fuscovulum ytuae. The sequence goes on from NZ_CP124536.1 coordinate 70,194, forward strand.
CATGACTACTGGGATCAGATACACGAAGCTCGGCATCGTCTGCATCACGTCAAGCACCGGGTTCGCAACGCTGCGGAACCGAGCTGAGCGGGACATGAGGATTCCGAGCGGAATGCCAATGACGATCGCCAGGATGGTGCAGACAAAAATCATCGACACGGTCCGCATCGTGTCTTCCCACATGTCGAAGAAGCCGATCAGAAGAAGCGTCACCAGACAGCCCAGCACAATGCGCCAGCTTCGGCTGGCAAGCCAGGCAACGCCGAGGATCGCAAGCGTCACGATCGGCCAGGGCGTCTCGATCATCAGCTTTTCAGACTGGATCAGAAAGTATTTGAGCGGCGTGAAGAGCGTTTCTATCTCGTCCCCATAAGCGCGGGTGAAGGAGCGAAAACTTTCGTCGATCGCCTTTTTAAGCCCGCGAAGGACGTCATCGTCCAAATGCGGAAACTCGAAGAACCAGTCCATCAGATTTTCCCCAGGCCCTGCCTGCTGTTGTTTGCAGGTCGTCAATAGAAGGAAGCCCGTGGCGCAGCAGGAGCGCCACGGGCATTGATTATCAGAGCGAGGCTTTGATCTTTTCGGCGGCTTCCGGGCTAACCCACTGAGTCCAGACGTCCGGGTTCTGCTTCAGGAACTCGATCGCGCCTTCTTCACCGGTGGCCTGGTTGTCGGTCATCCACGCCATCAGTGCACCGACGGTCTGGTTGCTCCAGGCGCGTTTGTTGAGATAGTCCATCACGTCTGCCCCGGCGCGCTCCGAGAAGCTGGTCGAGACGAGGGTGTAGACTCGGTCGGTGGGCCATGCGGCCGGCTTCGGATCAGCGCAACCTTCAACCGTGATGCACTTGGACCACATGTCCGGATCCTGCTCGACACCCCAATCCAGCATGACCATCGGATATTTGCCGAGCACGGCGGTCGGAGCCCAATAAAAGCCGAGCCATGCCGACTGCGTCTCGTAGGCTTTGGCGATCGACGCGTCGAGGCCTGCGGCCGAGCCGCTATCGACCAACGTAAAGCCAGCTTCTTCCGCACCATAGGCCTTGAACAAATTGGCCGTGATAACGGTCGCGCCCCAGCCCTGCGGGCCATTATAGACCGCGCCCTTGGACTCGTCTTCCGGAGCAGGGAACAGTTCCGGATGCTTCAGGGCGTCTTGGACGGTTTTGATTTCAGGATGCGCGTCGGCGAAATATTTCGGGATCCACCAGCCGTTCACGCCGCCATCCGGCAGCACGTTCGCGGCTTGGATCAGCTTACCATCATCGACGCCTTTCTTCACGACATCGGGGAGCAGGTCGATCCACGCTTCCGGCGCGATGTCCGGTTCGCCCTTTTCAGCCATGGAGGTGATGGTCGGCACGGTGTCGCCGATGGTGATCTCTGCGTCGCAGCCGTAACCTTCCGCCAGGATGATCTTGTCAACGTTCGACAGAACCTCTGCACTCTGCCAGTTCATGCTGGCGATGGTCACTGATCCGCACTCTTGCGCACTCGCCACAGAGGCAAGGGAAACAAGGCTGAGCGAGAGACAGGAGGATGCGAGTAGCGTTTTCATTTTCGTTCCCTGTTGTTGGGCGGCACTAATGGAAGGGACGGATGCGCCGCGAACATCTGTCCCGATGGGTCAGCTGCTGTCGGTTTCGGGCAGCAGAGTGCGGAGCCGGTCACGCATTGGCGGCCTCCGGCTGATCGAGCGACACGCCGTGCCGCGAGAAAAAGCGCAGCATCTCGCGCGGCTCGGGTTCGACGCCTGTGTAGACCTCGACGTATTCGCTCATCCTGCTCATCCGCAGGGTGATCTCTTCCTTGGTCTGCATCGAGATGTAGCCGATCTGGACGAGATAGATCGTGCGGGCACGGACCGCGGCCGAACGGGGCGTTCGGCCGAAGCGTTCGAACATCGCGGTCAGTGCAGCGATGCGCGCGGTGTCGGCTTCCTGCACCTCGGCAAGAATTCTGTCTGATTGCAGCGCCCAGCTCCGGATCGCGAACTCGAACCGGGAGTCAAAGAGGGACTGGTCGAACCAACAGTCGCAGACGTTCAGGATGGCCTCTGCCAGACTGTCTGCATAGGCATTGGCGCGCTTGATGATGTTGCCGGTGTTTTTCTCGCGCCACTGTATAAGCAAGGCGTCCAGCAGTTCTTCGCGATCCTTGAAGAACCAGTAAAAGCTGGCGCGAGAGAGGTTCAGGTTCTTCGCAAGCACCTGAATCTTCACATTTTCTACCCCGCCATCCAACAGCGCGTCTCGGGCGGCCTGTAGCCAAAGCTCAGGCGATCCGCGCGCTCCAGATTCGGTTTGTGGGTCAGCTGTCATGAGGCGTCTCCTAGCAAGTTATAGACATGGGAGCAAGGATATTAGCCACAACCGGCTATTATCCAGACACCAGTGTTTGTGGGATTGACGCGGATGTCTCTTATCCGATACGTCAACCTCAATCGTGTTCTAGCCCGGAGCCACCACCGTGTCGAACGACCCGCTGCTTCAGCCCTTCAAACTCAAGCACCTGACGCTGCGGAATCGGCTGATGGTGTCGTCCCATGAGCCCGCCTATCCCGAGGACGGAATGCCGAAAGGCCGCTACCGGGCCTACCATGTGGAACGGGCCAAGGCCGGCATCGCGCTGACGATGACCGCAGGTTCCTGCGCCGTGTCCAAGGACAGCCCGCCGGTCTTCAATAACATCCTCGCCTACAAGGACGAAGTGGTGGGCTGGATGAAGCAGCTGGTCGACGAATGCCACGACCACGGCGCCGCCGTGATGATCCAGCTGACCCATCTTGGCCGCCGGACCCGCTGGGACAAGGGCGACTGGCTTCCCGTCGCCGCCCCCACCATGGAGCGTGAGCCGTCGCACCGTGCCTTTCCGAAGTTGATCGAGAAATGGGATATCGACCGGATCAAACGGGACTTCGCCGATGCGGCCGAGCGAATGAAGGCCGCGGGCGTGGACGGGATCGACTTCGAGTCCTTCGGTCACCTGCTGTCGCAGTTCTGGTCGCCGATGAGCAACCACCTGGACAATGAATATGGCGGCAGCCTGGAAAACCGCATGCGCTTCTCTCTCGAAGTGCTGGGCGCGGTGCGGGAACGTGTCGGCAAGGATTTCATCCTCGGCATCCGCTACGTCGCAGACGAGGATACGCCCGAAGGCTATGACAAGTCCGAAGGCATGGAGATCTCGAAGCGCCTGAAGGAGTCGGGCCTGATCGACTTCCTCAACGTGACCAAGGGCCATATCGAAACCGACGCGGGCTTGACGGACAACATCCCGATCATGGGCATGGCCTCGGCCCCCTTCCTCGATCTTGCCGGCGAGGTCCGCGCCGCGACCCGCTTCCCTGTCTTCCATGCGACCCGCATCCAGGATGTGGCCACCGCCCGCCATGCGGTTGCGGCAGGCAAGGTGGACATGATTGGGATGACCCGCGCCCACATGGCCGACCCGCAGATCATGCGGAAGATCCTTGAGAAGCGCGAGGATGACATCCGGCCCTGCGTCGGTGCCAACTACTGCCTCGACCGCATCTATCAGGGCGGCATGGCGCTTTGCATGCACAATGCGGCGACGGGTCGGGAAGAGACGATGCCGCACGACATCCCCAAGGCAGCGACGCGCAAAAAGGTCGTGATCGTCGGCGCGGGACCTGCCGGTCTTGAGGCTGCCCGCGTCGCAGGCGAGCGTGGCCATCAGGTCATCCTGCACGAAGCAGCGCCCGAAGCAGGCGGGCAATTGCGCCTGACGGCACAAAGCAAGCGCCGCCGCGAGATGATCGGTGTGTCCGATTGGCGCGTGGCGCAATGCGAAAAACTTGGCGTCGATATCCGCTACAACAGTTTCGCCGATGCTAACGCGATCCTTGCTGACAATCCCGACGTGGTGATCATCGCGACCGGAGGCCTGCCTCACACCGAGGTGCTGAAGTCCGGGAACGATCTGGTGACGTCCACATGGGACATCATCTCGGGCGATGTGAAGCCGGGTTCGGACGTGCTGATCTATGACGACGCGGGTGACCATGCGGGCATGCAGGCCGCCGAAGTCATTGCCGCCTCGGGGGCGAAGCTCGAGATCATGACCCGCGACCGCGCCTTCGCGCCGGAAGTGATGGCGATGAACCTTGTGCCCTACATGCGCGCGCTCCAGAAGCGGGACGTGAAGTTCACCGTCACCTACCTGCTCGAGGCTGTCCGCCAGGACGGCAACATGCTGGTCGCGTCCATCGGCAGCGACTACGGCGGGATCGCCAAGGAACAGCGGCACGACCAGATCGTCGTTAACCACGGCACGCGGCCGAATGACGATCTTTATCACCAGCTCATTCCGCATTCGGTGAACGAGGGGGCCGTTGACTACGACGATCTGATTGATGGGAAGCCGCAGGTCGTCACGACGAACCCGGCGGGGAAATTCCGACTTTTCCGGATTGGTGACGCGGTTGCCGCCCGCAACACCCACGCCGCCGTCTACGACGCGCTCCGGCTCGTCAAGGATCTCTGATTTCCCGCCTGACCCTTCGCGGGGGCAGGCCTTTCGCCCATTACGGAGAGGAGAAGCGCGATGAAGGTGCTCGTGCCTGTCAAACGGGTGATCGACTACAACGTGAAGGTCCGTGTGAAGGCGGATGGCACGGGTGTCGATCTGGCCAATGTGAAGATGTCGATGAACCCCTTTGACGAAATCGCCGTCGAAGAGGCGATCCGCCTCAAGGAAAAGGGCATCGCGACCGAGGTCGTCGTCGTTTCCATCGGCGTGAAGCAGGCGCAGGAAACGCTGCGCACCGCGCTCGCCATGGGCGCCGACCGCGCCATCCTGATCGAAGCCACCGCCGACGTCCACACCGACATTGAACCGCTCGCCGTGGCCAAGCTGCTGGCAGGCGTGGTCAAGGAAGAAGGCCCCGGCCTCGTCCTCTGCGGCAAGCAGGCCATCGACAATGACATGAACGCCACGGGCCAGATGCTTTCGGCCCTGCTCGGCTGGTCGCAGGCGACCTTCGCCTCCGAAGTCGCCATCGAGCGCGACACGGCGAAGGTCACGCGCGAGGTGGATGGCGGGCTTCAGACCATCTCGGTCAAGCTGCCGACCATCATCAGCGTCGACCTGCGCCTGAACGAGCCGCGCTATGCGTCGCTCCCGAACATCATGAAGGCCAAGACCAAGCCCTTGGCGACCAAGACCCCCGCCGATTACGGCGTGGACGTCAGCCCCCGCCTGTCGGTCGTCAAGACCGTGGAGCCTGCGGGCCGCAAGGCGGGCGTGAAGGTCGGCTCGGTGGACGAGCTGATCGCGAAACTGAAAGACGAAGCGGGAGTGATCTGAGATGGCCGTTCTTCTGCTTGCCAATGTGAATGACGGGCAACTGGCGACCGATGCGGTGGCCAAGGCGCTGAGCGCGGTGAAGGCACTGGGCGAGGTCCATGTCCTCGTCGCCGGCACCTCTGCCGCTGCTGCAGCCGAGGCTGCGAAGCTCGACGGTGCGGCCAAGGTGCTGCATGCCGATGACGCCGCCTTCGATCACGGGATGGCCGAACCCATCGCCGCGCTGATCGTGGGTCTGGCCGGTGGCTACAGCCACATCGCCGCCGCCGCGACCGCGTTCTCCAAGAACGTCCTGCCGCGCGTCGCGGCGCTCTTGGATGTGATGGTGATCTCGGACGTGACCGCCGTGGTCGATGCCGACACTTTCGAGCGGCCCATCTATGCGGGCAATGCCGTGCAGACCGTGAAGTCGGCAGATGGCAAGAAGGTCTTCACCGTCCGCACCGCCTCCTTCGCCGCGGCGGGCAGCACGGGGTCGGCCTCGGTCGAAAAGGTCGCCGCCGCCGCTGACGGGTCGCTGTCCAAGTGGGTCGAGGACAAGGTTGCCGCCTCCGACCGCCCCGAACTGACGAGCGCAGGCATCGTCGTCTCGGGTGGTCGTGGCATCGGCAGCCAGGAAAACTTCGCGATGATCGAAAAGCTGGCCGACAAGCTGGGCGCTGCCGTCGGCGCGTCCCGCGCGGCGGTGGACTCGGGCTACGCGCCGAACGATTGGCAGGTCGGCCAGACCGGCAAGGTCGTGGCACCGACGCTCTACATCGCGGTCGGCATCTCGGGCGCGATCCAGCATCTGGCGGGGATGAAGGATTCGAAGATCATCGTCGCCATCAACAAGGACGAAGAGGCCCCGATCTTCCAGGTCGCGGACTACGGGCTGGTGGGCGATCTGTTCGATGCCGTGCCGCAACTCCTCGCCAAGATCTGAGGACCCAAGATGAGAACCAAAGCCGCCGTTGCCGTCGCCCCCGGCAAGCCGTTGGAAATCATGGAAGTGAACCTCGAAGGTCCGAAGGTCGGCGAAGTTCTGGTGGAAATCAAGGCCACGGGCATCTGCCACACCGACGAATTCACCCTGTCGGGCGCCGACCCCGAAGGACTGTTCCCCGCCATCCTTGGCCATGAAGGCGCGGGCGTCGTGATCGAGGTCGGCCCCGGCGTGACCACGCTGAAACCGGGCGATCACGTCATCCCGCTTTATACGCCGGAATGCCGCCAATGCCCGTCCTGCCTGTCGCAGAAGACGAACCTCTGCACCGCGATCCGCGCGACGCAGGGGCAGGGGCTGCTGCCGGATGGCACCACGCGGTTTTCGATGCTGGATGGCACGCCGATCCATCACTACATGGGCTGCTCGACCTTTGCGAACCACACGGTCGTGCCGGAAATCGCGCTGGCGAAGATCCGCCCCGACGCGCCCTTCGACAAGGTCTGCTACATCGGCTGCGGCGTGACCACGGGCATCGGCGCGGTGATCAACACGGCCAAGGTGGAAATCGGTGCCAAGGCGGTGGTCTTCGGTCTGGGCGGGATCGGCCTGAACGTCATCCAGGGCCTGAAGCTGGCCGGTGCCGACATGATCATCGGCGTCGACATCAACAATGACAAGAAGGCGTGGGGCGAACGCTTCGGCGTGACCCACTTCGTCAACCCCAAGGAAATCGAAGGGTCCGTCGTCCAGCACATCGTCAACATGACCAAGACGCCCTTCGACCAGATCGGCGGGGCGGATTACAGCTTCGACTGCACCGGCAACGTCAAGGTGATGCGGGACGCGCTGGAATGCACCCATCGCGGCTGGGGCCAGTCGATCATCATCGGCGTCGCCCCTGCGGGCGCGGAAATCCAGACCCGCCCCTTCCAGCTTGTCACCGGCCGCGTCTGGAAAGGCACGGCCTTCGGCGGCGCGCGGGGACGGACGGACGTGCCGCAGATCGTCGACTGGTACATGGACGGCAAGATCGAGATCGACCCGATGATCACCCACACGCTGAAGCTGGAAGACATCAACAAGGGCTTCGACCTGATGCATTCGGGCGAGTCGATCCGCTCGGTCGTGGTGTTCTGAAGCCGGGAAACTATTGCTCCCCAACTGCCCCGCCTCGGCTTGCCCGGGGCGGGATTTTTTCAGGTGAACCGGTCGGGGGGGGGAGAACATGCCGGACTGGCGCGCTGATCAGCGTCCACGTTCTGGCAGCCATGGCCGCATCGGGCCATAGACGGGACACTGAAGAATAGCCGCCCCATCCAACGCGCGTCCCGGCAGCAAATTTATGCTTGGCGCGCCGCTGGTCTTTTCGGCACTGGACGCGCTGTCGCGACATCTCGAGGAAGAGAATGCACGTAAAACCAAGAGTTCGGTCGTGCTCTTGTTATAGATTGGAAGAACGGAGCGAACGTCCGCTCCCCGCACTTCGCAACCCTCACAGGCAAAGTATCTCCGCCACCCCGCGCTGCCCGCCCTGCCGAGATAGCTGCACAACCAGATCCACGCTTCCCTCGCAGTACCGCTTCACCTCCTCGAACCCCATGCCCAGCCCGGCGGCCATGACCATGATCGCCAACCGGTCAATAGCCTTTCGCGCGGTGTCGGCATGGATGGTTGTGAACGACCCGCCGTGCCCGGTGTTGATCGCTTCGAGGAAGGTCCGGCTCTCCTCCCCCCGCAGCTCGCCTAGGATAATCCGATCCGGTCTCATCCGGAGCGAAGCTTCCAGTAGCCGCGCAGGGGTGCGTTCGCCTTGGGCACTACGATCCGCCTTGAGTGCCACGGCGTTCTCCTGGCGGGGGAACAGCTCATAGGCATCCTCGATGGTCAGAATCCGCTCCTCCGGATCCACCATCGACAAGAGCGACCGCGCGAACGTCGTCTTGCCGGTGGATGTCCCGCCTGAGATCAGAATATTCATCCGACCTTCGACGCAAAGCCGCATCGCCTCAACGACCTGCCCGGCCTCGGCCAGTCTCATCGCCTCCCCTGCCCTTTCCCGACGCTTGGCATCGAGATCGACGAGGCCTCCATGCAAGAGCTTCGGCTCGATCAGCTGATCGGCGGCGACCTTGAACGGCCGGAAGGTGATCGCCATCCCGCCTTCCACGATGGGCGGTGCCACGACCTGCGCCCGTATTGCCATGTCGCCCCAGACGATCTTTCCGGAGACGGTGGGCTTCTTTTCGGAGAACTGCACGCCAACGGCAGAAGCTATTGCCTGCCCAAGGTTCTTAGACAGAACCCGATCGATAGACAGGTGCGCGACCCGCTCCATATGGGTCGCGCCTTTCCGCTCGATCCAGACCTTTCCGTCCGGGTTGATCGCCACCTCGACCAGATCGTCCCGTAAGAACAGCGGCGCAATTGGCGTCAGGTAGGTTCCGAGGAAACTCGGCCGATCATCCATCACCAGATTTCCAGATCGCGGTCGACCATGACCGTGATCGCAGCCCCTGGGGCGACAGTGATGATCGGCGGCAGGCTCGTATATGCCTCGACTGCTGAACCCATAGCTGCGCTCAGGTCCTCGCCCATGCTCTCGGCAGTGTCAGAGCTGATGTCGTCGGAGTATTTCGCGGCGGCGACGGCAGGGGCGGACCCGAGAAGGGAAATGAGCGCGGCCGACCCGAACCGCGCGCCGAAGCGAGTGTTGACCTTGCCGGTGATGCCGGAGCGACCCTGGGCGTCCCCGCCGAAGGCCTCCATCTGCACGGACTGCCCGTCCGGGGTAACGAGCCGCGTCCAGGCGACAAGGATGCGGCCCTGACCGATGGCGACGTCCGAGGAATAGTCGCCGAAGAGGCGCGAACCGGCGGGGATCAAAATCTGCGCCTGATCGAAGGACCAGACCGGTCGGGTCACGATCGCTGTGATCTGGCCAGGCAGGCTCGAGTCGACCGCATTCTCAAGCGTCGCTTCGATCAACGTGCCTTGCAGGACGGTGTTCGACGGATTGGCAATGACATGGCTCACTTCGGTGGCGGTGGCTTCTCGCCCCGACTGTACGAAATCCCGTCCCGCCGCATCTCTGCCTTCGGCGGGGGCCTCAGGCATCCCCATACCTGCATCCCCTGCCCCACCCCTCTGACCATCGTCGAAGACGACCGAAGGCGAGGCCACGCGGGCCGCCAGCTGCGCCTCGCGCTCGGCACGTTTGGTGGCCAGTTCGGCCTCCCGGGCGGCTTCTGCTGCCCCTGTGGTGTCCGCGCTTGCTTTCAGGACAGCGATCTCCTGATCGAACTGCCGCCGCATGTCCTCCATGAGGGCGAGGTTCTGGGACTGTGCCTCTTCGAGCGCGAGCGCCAGTTCCTTGGCTGTCTGATCCTTCTCGGCATCGGCCCTGTCGGCAAGATCACCCAGTTCGCGCTGCAGCCTCTCGACCTCGGACTGGAGTGTGGCGTTCCGCGCTTCGAGGTCCTCGCGCTGTGAGGCCAGTTCCCCTTCGATGTCGGAGAACCCATACCCGGCGGGTTTCGCGTCCGGGCCGGGTTCGATGGCCCCGAACGGTGAGCCGCCACCCTGATCCTGGAATTCCTCGACGGCGGAGGTTTCCACATCGGGGATGGCGCGGCTGGAGGGCCAGACCGTCCAGAGCGCGGCAAGGCTTGCACCGGCCAAGAGCGCGCCCATGCCAAGCTTTTGCTGCCGGGTCATCTTCGGCTTGGGTCGCTCGATCTTGTAGTCCGGGTCAGTGCCCTTCTGCGGATCGGTCATCTCGGAATCAGCCATGTCAGAACTCCCATCCCTGGAGCTTGGCGAGGAGGGCCGGATCGGTGGTTACGCCGCCATCCACCCGTTCGATGCAAAGCACCTGCGTGCCGATCCGGATCGAATAGGCGGAGCGCAGCCCCGAGACGCGGACGATGCTGCCGCGCGTGCCGGAGTTCAGCGTCACTTCGCGGCCCGTCGCATCGACGCCGAAGATCGAGGGCCGAAGACCAGGTGCGAACGCGAAATAGGTCGCTTGCCCGTCGTTCCAGATATGGACGGGCTTCAGGGTCTCGTCGCCCGACCAGGCATAGCCGATGTCGCGCGATCCTGCGGCAACAGTGCTGCGGGTCGCGCGGACTGTGCCGGTCTCGGGATAGCGTAGGACCAGCCGGTAGGTCGGATTGCGGGAGCGCCCCTCGCTGATCGACAGCGAGATCGTGCGCCGCCCGGTATAGATCGTCATGTTGGTCTCGGCCCCGGCGATCAGGGGTTTCACGGAAACCGTGGTCCGGTTCGAGAGCACCTCGACCTCGAAGGCTTCGCTGTCGCCAAGAAGGACCGAGTCGATCCGCTCGCCCGCGCCTAGTTCGATGGCGGTGTTCACACGCAAATGCGTGTCGAGCCGGATGACATCTACGGGGTTGTAAAGGACCGACCGGACGCGGGCATCGGCGCCCATCGATGCGGGGGCGACTTCGGCGGAGGTAACAGTCGCGCAGCCGAGGGCGCAGGCGAAGGCAAGTCCCAGGAGGAGAAAAGAACGGGTCATGGATTGGTTTCCAGGGTTTCGGCGTCGACGCGGTAGGCCGAGACGGTGAAGCCGAGCGGGTTTTCCCAGACATGGGCAAGGGAGCGTTCGGTCTTTGGCTCGAAGGCGAACTCGACCGTCGCGACGAAGGGCTGGGTCACCGGATCCTGCTTCGTCTTGCGCAGGGTTTTCAGGAAACGGATCTGGGCGACGTTTGGCGAGAGGAACGTGATCCGGCGCACCGTCACCGTGACTTCCGCACCGGGCCCATAGACATCGGGCGGATAGGCAGAATTGCCGCCGCCCTTCGACCAGAGAAGTCGCAGACTTTCCTCCGCGCCTCCTGTCGAGCGGCGCTGGACGCTTTCAAGCCGGGCCTGAATGCCCGCAAGGAAATAGCCCTCGCGATCAGAGACATAGGCCACGAGGAGGCTTTGTTTCAGCGCTTCCTGATCCTCGATCCCGGTCGGGGCGACCTGCAGGATGTTTTCGGCGTCACCGGTCTGGCGATCGACGAGGACGGTGAAGACTTGGGTTTCCCGCAAGGGCAGGACGAAGACCAGTGCGGTTGCAAGGATCAGGCTCAGCCCGCCTGCGGCACTCGCGACGATCCAGGCGCGCCGGGCCGAGAGGCGGGGCTCCAGAACGAGATCGACATCAAATCCATGCGCCTCCATGGGCGGTCCTCCACTTCTCGAATTCTGGGGCATCAGCTCTTGTCCGGTGTCCGGCTGGCGAGCCGCATTGCGGTCTGCACTGCGGACCGCCCGATCTGACCGGCGGTATTGCCGTTCAGGCGCGCGTCCGATGGACGGCGGCCACCGGCATCTAAGCCAGCCGCGCCCCGGCCTGCTCCGATTCCCGAAGCGATGCCGGTGCGTCCGTAACCCTTGACGCTGTCGGCGGTGCGGAAGGTCGAGGCTGCGACGCTGCCGAGACCTGTCGCGGTCGACGCGAGGGATTGCGCGATCGTCGGCACCATGGCCATGAGGCCGGTGCCGAGCATCATTACGACCACGAAGCTCAGGACATCGCCAATGGTCTCGACCGAGGCCAGGGAGGCCGGGGTGAGGTCCTCCGCGATGTAGATCGTGAAGGCCGCCATTCCGGACGTCAGCATGGGATAAAGAGCGAAGCCGAGGGCAAGGTTCACCCATCGGTCAAAGAGCGGGGCGGTGACCTTGAAGAGTGTGCAGGCAATCGCGACGGGTGCGAAGATGACGAGGACCCCGATCATGATTTTCGCGGCCGAGATCACGATGATCGACACGGTCGCCATGAGGGCTGCCACCAGGAACATCAGGAGGCCCGCAAGGGCACCGGTGATGTAGCTGCCGTTCTGGCTGATCGCCTGACCCACATCCAGCGCTTGCAGGTAAAGCGCATCCAGACCCTCATAAAGATTGCCTGATCCGTCTCCAAACGCGTTCATCACCACCGCGCCAATTTCGCTCGGGGCATTGGTCAGAACGCCGTAAACAGAATTGAAGTTGGTCCAGGACGATAAGAAGGCCGACGCGACTGCGATCCGCACCATCAGACCGAGCCCGTTGCGCAGTGTCATTGGCACGGCTTGTGCCATCAGGTTGATCCCGATCAGAGCCACCACTAGGACCGATCCGACCCGGAAGACCGGCACGATCTCGGCGGCCACGGCATCAAATGCAGTGGCACCAACCGCTGTTGCAGCGGCATCAACCTGGGTCAGAATGTCGGCGATGATGGCCATGGATCACTTGGCCCGGCAGCTTTGCTCGAGTTCTCGAAACCGCGCCTCGGTCGCACGCCGATCTTCATTGCGGATACCTTCCAGCGCCGGACGGTCTGCATCGGTCAGTTCCGCCGTCGACTTGCCCAACGCGGTCTTTATGAAGGCGTCGAAGGTGAAGCCCTCGAAGAGGCAAGCGCAGGAGCCTTTTTCAAGCCGCCGCGACATCGCCACGCGGAAATAGGCTTGGCGAGCCACTGCGCGGAACTTCCAATCGGTGATCCCATCGGGCAGATCGATCACCTCTTCGCAGGCAGGCCTGTCTGCGGCGGCAAAGATCCCGGTCCCGCGCCGCTGCATTTCGGTCAGGAGATCCAGCGCGGCCTCCGCATCTTGCGCGCCTACCGCTTCCCGGGTCTCTTCGATTAGCTGAACGTCGCTGAAAGTGGCGATGTCTTGCGCCGTAGCGAAGCTGGCAAAGCAGACCAGGACAGCAACCACCGCGACGTGGTGAGAAGCCCGCCGCATCATTCGGCCCCCGAATAGTCGAAGAAGCTCTTTTCCTTGGCCTGCTCTGCGGCCCAGTTCACACCCGTCTGCCCGGCAGCGAGTCCCGCAGCCGCATTCAGCCGCCACATCTGGCCGAGCATGTAGTTGGTCTCGGCGGCCATCCGGGTGTTGAGGTCGATGCTTTCCTTCAGGCCCTCCTGATTGGCGATTTCAGCCACCAAACCGTCGATCCGCGCGAGGCTTTGGGCGGCTTCCTCGTAGGAAAGCTGCGCCACGCCCATGGCCGTGGCACTCGTCGCTGCGGTCGTCGCGATGAGCTTGTCCTGCGGGTTCTCCGATGACGACAGCCCGGCGAGGGTTTCCGAGGTCAGCCCGGCCCCTTCCAGCGTGTCGCGCATATATTCGGCGGCCATCTTGTCGCCCATGGTCACGTCGCCATCGAGCAAGCTGTCCAGAAGCCCATCGAAATCCCCGATGGTCAGCGCATCCTGGAAACCGGAGAGATCGGTGATCTTGGCCGCCCGTGAGCGCAGGTCCCCCACCGAATTGTAAAGGCTCGCGATCTCGTTCAGGCCCGAGATCGACCCGAGGATGCCTTCGAGGTTGGTCAACTGCTCGAGACCGGTCTCGACCTGCTTCTTCAGCTCTTCGATCTGCGCGATCTGGTTTTCTGCATCGCGAAGTGTTGCTTGAAGCTGCTCGATGTTCTTGGCGAGGTTGGTGCCGTCGATGACGGGCACGCCTTGTGCCAGAAGAGGTGATGCCAGAAGCGATGCACAGACGGCGAGCGCGAGACGCGCCCTTGTTCGAAGGACGGCAGGTCTCACGGAGTGTACTCCCAGAAGGTGGTGTATTGCAGGGATTGTGCGGCGTCCGAGAGCCCACGGGCCGCCTCGACCTTGACGGCGCCCGCGCGCAGCCGAAGCGTCAGGGCCATGAGGCGGGCGCGCTCGGCGAGCATGTAGGTGTTCTGGTCGACCGCCTGTTTCGGGGTCTGGGGCTTGGCCTCTTTTAGGAACCCCTTGATCCGGGCCATCGCCGCCTCGATCTGCCCCGACTGCTGGCCGGAATAGCCGATGAAGGCCGAGGACATGTTGCCCCATTCGGCACTGGCACCCTCCACCCCCGCCAAAGTGCCGGTTACGTCCGCGCCAGTGATCACCGAGAGGTAGGCGTCGTAGTAGCCCGAGATCCTGCGGACGTAGTTCTGGGTTTCCTCGAAGGGTGGGATGCCACCGTATTTCTGGACGTTGCCGGGCCCTGCGTTATAGGCCGCGAGGGCGAAGTCGATCCGGCCGAAGCTGTTGAGCTGGGTCGCAAGATAGCGTGCGCCACCATCGAGGTTCTGCAGCGGATCGGTCGGATCAACGCCGAGATCGGCGGCGGTGCCGGGCATCAACTGGCAGAACCCCATGGCTCCAACCGGGCTGATCGCCGCGTTGGAAAACCCGCTTTCCTGCTTCACCAGAGACTGGAAAAGAATGCGCCAGGTCGTGGGCGTGAGCCCGACCTTCACGACGCCGGGGTGCGTCTCGTAGCGCGCCGCCGTGGCGATGATCATCGCCTCGACCGTCTCACCTTCCCCGAAGAGCCGCTGGCTTTCGGGGCTGGTCTCCTCAAGAGGATAGACTTCATCGGCAGGTGGAAAGGAGCCCGTCCCCATCTCGAAGCCGCTGAGGTCGGTCACGCCGGTCGTATCCGCGAGGAAACGCTCATAGGCCGCCAGCTGGTCGTATTCGATCTCGCTGAGCTCGGAGCGTGTGCTGAGTTTCTCACCCTGCTTCACGGCGTCTTCAGCCTGTTCGGCAAGTCGCGAGATGAAGTTCGAGAGCCGCGAGCCGTCGATGATTGGCACGCCCTGGGCCAGGAGGCCCATGGGCACGGCAGTGCCCAGGAGAAGTCCGAGAAGGAGCGGAGCGCGACGCATGCGGTGGCTCAGTCTGCACAAGGCGCGTCGGGGGCGTTCATCGTGGAGACGACGACCGTCGTGCCGGCGCTTTGCTCGCGCGCCGAGAAGTACTTGCCCTCGGCCCGGAACTGGCCGTGGCAGGGGGAGACGGCACCGGTTTCGACGCCAGCGCAGGCAGAGAGGAGGGTGATCCCGAGAAGGGAAAGGGGGATCAGGCAGTTGCGTCTGGTCACGTCATGTCCTTCCAGAAGTCGGTGGTGTCGCGCCAGCCAAAGGGCGCGCGGTCTTCGCCGGATCGGCCGCCGCCAAGAACGGTGAGCGCCGGCCCAAGGGCCGCGAGATCCATGTTCACGAAGACCGAGTCACCGGCCGAGCGCAGGAGGGCGAGGCGCAGGCCGCCCGTTGGCGTGCAGAGGAACTCGGCCTCTTTCTCGTTCAGCCGCAGGATCCGGTAATCCTCAGGGTTGGCCCGCGGGTTCGGGTAGAGCAGTTGCGTCACCACGCTTTCCGCGATGATCTGGCCGACCTTTACCCGGGTCAGGTGCGTCGGCGTCTGGGTCAGCATCATCACCACGGCGTTCTTCTTCCGCATAGTGACAAGCCAGTCATGCAGGCGCTTTTCGAAGATCGGATCGTCGAGCATCTTCCAGGCTTCATCGATGACGATGAGCGTGGGCCGACGATCCTCGATCACCCGCTCGATGCGACGGAAGAGATAGGCCAGCAGCGCCGAGCGTTCGGTCCCGAGATCGAGGATCTCCGACATGTCGATGCCGACCACATCCTCGGAAAGGCTGATCAGGGATGTGGCCCCGGGCCCAAAGAGCCAGCCATGTCGGCCTCCCTGCCCCCATTCCCGGACCCGGCCCACCAGATCGCCCTCGTCGTCGGTCGAGGCGACGAGAGTTGCGAGGCCATCAAACGTCCGAAGCCGGGGATCGGCCGAAACGATCTGACGGACAGCGGCGTTGAGGCTGACAGTTTGGGCGGTCTCGAAGGGCCGTGAACCTGCGAGGATGTCACCGAGCCAGTCGGTAAGCCAGGCCGCCCCGCGCTCATCGACCTCGGTCTGGAACGGATTGAGGCCCGTCGCCTCGCCGATCCGGATCGCAGAATAGCTGCCGCCCAGGGCCCGCACGGCCATCTCGAGGCCCCGGTCCTTGTCAATGACGAGGACGCGGGCATGAACCCGCCGCGCCTGCGCCATCAGGAAAGCCGTGCCAAGGGTCTTGCCCGACCCCGTGCGGCCCAACACCAGCGTGTGGCCGGCGCTAGGCTCGGCGCCCCGCTCGCCCTTGTCGTGGAAATTGAAGCGGTAGAGGCTCGAGGTAACCGTTGGAAGCGCCGTGATCGTCTCGCCCCAGGGCGACTGGACTTTCGGGCGGCCTTCGGTCACCCGATGCAGCGCCGCGAGATGCGCGAAGTTCTGGGCCGACAGAAGCGCGGTCCGTGGACGGTAGGCCCAGTTGCCCGGGGCTTGTGCAAACCAGGCCGCGCGCGCAGCGAAACTCTCGCGCACCAAAGTCGCCCCGCAATCCTGTCCTGCGCGCCAGACCTCGGAGGCGGCCTCCTCCAACTGTTCCGGCGTCTCGGCCGTGACCATGACCGTCAGGTGATGTTTGCCGAAGACCTGACGGCCCGAGGCGACATTGTCCGCCGCCTCGTACAGTTCCTGGCGCAGGGTTTCGGCGGCATCCTCGGAAGCGCGCATCTGGCGTGCCGTGCGCTTGATGCGCTCTTCGATCTCGTTGTTACGGGCGGGCGTGAAGCTATTGGTGATGACGATGTCGTAGGGCAGTTCCAGCGCGTCGAGCATCCGCGCCCAGGTGCGGGCTGGATAGGATTTCACGCCGAAGATCGTCCCGAAGCGCAGCCCGGCGCCAGTTTCGATTTCCACCCGCTTTCCGGCAAAGGTCATCTGCGACGAAGCGATGGCCTCGCTGAGAAACTGGCCGCGCATCGGCAAGACCTTGGCCATCGGCTGCCCGAGAAGGACACCCAATAACCCAAGCCATTCCCCGGAAGAGATGCTCAGGCGCCGGAAGCCCAGACCTTGGCAGGCCCCGGCCAAAAGCCCCATCGCTTCGTTCAGGCGTTCGATCCTCTGGCCAAGATCGCCGGTGAACGCCGCCTTGAAGAGTGCACCGATCAGAGGGGCACGTTTCAGCGCAGTGGGGCGCAGGATGAGCGACACCATCAGCACTCGCCGCTTCAGGGTGCGGGCGCGAAGATGTCCCTGCCAGCGGGCATCGACCATGGCCGCGAATTCGGCCCCGGTGCCTTCACCATCGAAGGGCTTCAGCTGGGGTGCGTCCGGCAGGGTCAGCTTGGAGACATGGAACCCGAAGCCTTCGCCCAACTGGCCGATCAGCCGCGCAAGCGAAGTGGTCGCGAGTGAGAGGTCCCCTTCTTCCGTCGTGAGACTGTCCTGCCCCTCGACCACGGCAGAGGCGATCAGGTCTCCCTGCCGGGTCAGGATCAGATTGTCCGCAGGTGCGGAGAGCCAGGGCAAGTGCCTAGCGAGGCTCTCGGCTGCGAGATCCTCAGGCCGCAAGACAGATCGAAGTGCCGGTGTTGCCGGGAAGAGGGATTTGAGGTCAGCTGACATGGCGATCTCCGCCAGAGGCTGACTTGCCCCGTGTGCGCGGCGTCCGGGAAAAGACCACGGCAGCTGTCTCGAAGAGGTTCGGGTTGCGATCCGCGACGAACCAAAGGACCGGATAGCCGATGACGCCGATCAGCAGGAACCGCCAGTCGTTCGCCCCAACGAAGGGAATGACCGAGCCCAACATCAGGCTCACGAAGTAGCCGATGGGCAGGCCGAAGATCTTCGGCGGCCGGGTGAGGCCGAGAAACAGGGGCGCGTCATGCATGGGAAAGTGTCCGGATCAGGCCGCAGGGCAAAAGGTGTGAATGATCCGTTTGCCCTGCTGGCATCAGCCTCAGGGGGCTGCGAAGCCGTCGATGATCGTCGCGGCCGAGAAGACCAGGACCACGCCGAAGAAGATGGCGAGGAACAGAGGCCAGTTCAGGCGGCCAGTGAACATCATGTATCCCGCGGCCACGACAGCAAGGATGGCGATCAGCCGGCCGATCGGGCCGGTCAGCGCATCGACCACGGTCTGAAGCATGTTCTCCAAGGGGTCGAGATTCTGTGCGAGGGCGGGCTCAGCGAGGATCGCCGCGAAGGGCAGCGCCAGCAAAAGGGTGTGCAAAGCCAGGCGCGGCAATCGCGCACTGAGGAGATTGCGGAACATGGGAGTTACTCCGAACTGAGGGTTGCGTTGGTCAGCCGCAGAACCTTGGCCACATGGCCCTCGGTTTCGGCATAAGGGGGAATGCCGCCGTAATCGCGGACCGCTTGGGGTCCGGCGTTGTAGGCAGCGAGTGCAAGATCGGCAGCGCCGAAGTCCTCGAGTTGGGCGAGGAGATAGCGGGCCGAGCCGTGCAGATTGTCTTCCGGATTATGGGGATCGACACCGAGGAGATCGGCGGTTCCGGGCATCAGCTGACCCAAGCCGATGGCACCGACCGATGAGCGCGCATCCGGATTGAAGGCGGATTCCACGGCGATGTTGGCCCGGAAGAGCGCCAGCCATTCCGTACCGGAAAGTCCCGCCGCTTTCAGCGCCGGATGGCGGAGGTAGTCGTCACCAACGTCGAGTACGAGGTCCTCGATCTCGGCCGTGCCACGCGGACCCCTCCCTTTCTGGGTTGTGCCATAGGACGCAAGCACAACGAGACCTTCGTTATCTGCATCAGTCTCAACATCATCTGTGAACTTAGCGCCGTTCAGATCGCGGCGTTTGGGAAGCGCTTTGCCAAAATCGAGAAGGCTGGCCCGAACGCGCAGGTCCTCTGATCCTGCCCCTAGGTCAATGACCTCGGCGACTGCGCCTTGTGCGGCAAAAAGCCAGAGCGCCAGCCCGCCGCAGAGGGTCAGATCACGAGTTAGGGTCCGCCTCCGTGTCATGGGTCCAGGTCGCCTTCTCGCCCTTCTTCAAAGGAACGGGGACCGTGGTCAGACCCAACTCGACCGCGAAAGAGATCAGACCGGTGACGGTCTTGAACTCCCGGGGTTCGAGCCCGCGCGAGATCACCAGAAGGGCTGTCTGGTCGCCAAGGCGCAACTGGATGCGCCAGGTGCCTTGCCAGACATTGAGAACCTTCTTTGCGTCCTCGACACAGAGGGCTTCGACGATGCCGCCTTCGGTCAGGGCCTCCTTAAGTCCGGCCTGCAAGATCACCGGGGTCAAGTTCCTCATGGGTTGGCACCTTCCGAAGCAACACGCTCTCGGCAGAACATAGTGCATGTTGCGCTGATGAGAAACATGTCGTCGCACAACATGGCGCTCACCTATCGATAGAATCCTGTTGCGTCAATAGCGGTGTTTTGCAATTCATGCACATGTTTTGAAACCCCGGACTGTGCATGCCCCTTCCCCGCTACAGACGCGCTTGCCTCGTCGCCGCCGCCCTGTTCGTGATGCCTGTCTGCGGTGTCGCTCAGGGTGCGACGGCGTTGGACTGCCTGCCACCGGTCCCGCCTGCACCGGTGAACGATGCTGCCATGCGTGCGGAATATCGCAAGGAGATCGGGCAGGAGTTTTCGGCCTATTTCGATGAGGCACAGGCCTATCTGCGCTGTCTCGATGCTGCGCGCGCCGAGGTGTCCGAAGAGATCAACCGCGCGATCCACGACTACCAGGCTCTTGGCGCCGAGCCTGACGGTTGATCGTGCCAGTTACTGTCTTCCTGCCCCATCCCCTCCCGGCATCTTCACAAGGAAACTCCCATGACAAGACTACGAGCTGCGGCCTCCCTCGCAGCCACCGCCCTGTCCCTTTCTCTTGCTGCTCCGGCAAAAGCCTACCCCGTCGACTGCGCGATCCTTCTTTGCCTCGCAGGCGGCTGGCCAGCCTCGGCAGAATGCGCCCATGCCCGTACCGTCTTCATTGCCCGGATCACCCCATGGCCAGTCGAGCCGCCGCTGCAGATCTGGAACTGTCCGATGCGGGCGAATTTCCGTGGCGAGGCGAAACCGATCGAGCGCCTGTTCGACATCGCGGTTCGCGGTGAACCGGTGCCGCTCGTCTCGATCTCGGAAACGCCGCTGACGCTTCAGCTTGTCCAGGATCGGGCGGATGTCGATATCTCCGATCCGGCGTTCGATTTCGTCCGCTCGATCCGCGTGTTCGAAATCACCTACCAGCAGCGGCGCAGCTCTGATGGCGACTGCAACAGCTGGGGCGCGGTG
Organism: Fuscovulum ytuae; assembly: GCF_029953595.1. NCBI lineage: Bacteria > Pseudomonadati > Pseudomonadota > Alphaproteobacteria > Rhodobacterales > Paracoccaceae > Fuscovulum > Fuscovulum ytuae. The sequence goes on from NZ_CP124536.1 coordinate 90,356, forward strand.
TACATGGGCACCTATGGACCTCAAGGCGACTACCGCCGTCGTCGGAGCAGTGTCTCTGCAGTTCCCACCGCCTCAGACCTCGCCGTGCCGGCGGACTGTCGCAGCTATTGGCACCGGTCAGTCTTCGTCGAGTGGCGGGACTATGAAGGCAGCTACGGACACGAAGAGGTTCACTACTGACAACCTGAACGACCGCCCTCTCCCGAAACGACCAGAAGACGCAAACCCTAGAAACAGAAACGACGCCAGACCATAGGCCCGACGCCGCACTGATTTCCTCGTGGTAGTGGGAATCTAGCGTGAGCTTTGGGACCGTTCAACCGGCAAATGCCTTTGCTGGAACGAAATTTTGCACGCCTCGCGGTTTGGTGTCGCCCCTTGAAGGAACGACACGACATGGAACTCACGACCGGTGCCATCCTGCGCCGCATCACCGAAACTCCGCTCTCCACGGCGGCGCACAAGCTCGCGACGATCATCCTCGACGGGATTGCTTGGAAAGATGGATACAACGGATTGGAACGCGGGACGGCCGCCTTCACGCTGGCGCACCTCGCCGGGAAGATGGGCGTGTCGCGGCAGCATCTGACGGCGCTGCTGGTCGAACTTGCTGCGTCCGGATTGGCGTTGGTCCGGTGGAAGCCAAATGGCAAATACGCACCTTGGCTGTTCCGGTTCGGGGGGCGAGAGGCTGCCGTTGCGCCGCCAGATGTCGTGTCATCCCCATGCGACACATCACTATCTAGAGAGTCTAAGAACAAAACTATCTTTGCAGGGAGGATCGAGATTGGTGCCGGAACCAACGTCTATCGGACACCCTGGGCGGATCTGATCAAGGCCGCGAAAACGTCGCTCGCCTGCTGGAACGTCGATACGCAGGTCATCTGGGAGCGCTTCCTTGCGTTCAACAGGGCGCGAGGAAATGCAGCGGTGCCGGCGGGGTTTCTCCTGGGCTTCATGCGGCGGTGGCGGACTTCGCCGGGTGCTGCTTTGAAACCAAATTTGCTTGTGGTACCGAAGCGGTCATCGACGCCGGAAGAACTGGAACTGCATCGACTTATTGCCGCTGCACCCAGCAAGAACTGGCAATTCCATGCCGGAGATCTTAGAAAGAGAATTGGCCAAGTTGCGTACGACTCTCGTGTCATGAACGTCGCCAAGAAATTCGGCTGTCCTCGATTTGCAGCGATCCTGGCTGTACACGGGCTGGCCGTACTGGCCGACGAGATTGCGAAATGAAACTTTTCTGTGCCTTCATTTCCCATCGATAGGAATTGGGCTCCAGCACTGTGTACCGCTGAAATCGCTTGTTTGTGTGCGGTAAGGAAATGAGCTGTGTCGATACCTTGGGACAGGTCCGGCTGTTCGCTCTGCGTTTGGCAACATCGCGGACGTGACATCTACGGCGGCTCATGCCGTGGTTAGGTTTGATCCGGTCATCTGAATGGCCCAACTCTCCAAGGCATTCGGTTCAGGCGCCAAGGGTACTGCGAGGCCACCTGCGAACTCTTCGAAAGCAGACAGGTTGAGCGAGTTGACGCCTACCAAGACTGGTATTCCGTTGGACAGCGCTTCCGCTACCACCATCCGGAATCCGCGCCCTTCGGCTTCGTGTTTGCCAAACTTGTTTATGATCAGCAGGTCTGCACCTTGCACCATACTGGCTGATACAAGGCCAACTGCTTTTTCCAAGGCCGCCGGGTCAAGCCTGCAACCGCGCGATGCACGGCCGAGGTCCTGGCTGATCCGTAGAATTGGACCATTGGGTAAGACTTGCACATCCATGTCACACGACCCTGCATCGGAGCGCCCGGAGTTTATCTGGACCGTACCGCAGCAGCGAAACCCACGCGAAGCCATCGCTCTTGAGAGATTAAAGAGGATGAGATCGGTGTCGCCGCGGCCCGGCGCCATAGTGTAAGCGAGGTTCATCTTCGGCCTTCTCAGTTTCGACAAAAGGGTTGGAATTCGACGAGGGCGCCTTCGGGCATGAAATCACAGTCGGCGGGCAAAAAGATCAACCCGTCTGCTGAGGGTAGCCCGCGGACATGGCCGGAATGGGTTTCGGCATCAAATGTCACGACCTCACGACCTTGGCCGTCAAAGCCTACGCCTGTCGCGGGTCGTAACTCGCAGCGACCGGGCTTCCTGGAAATCGCCGCTCCGGTAACGACATGGCGCCGGGTAACTCGCTCCGTTTCACCGGTCAGTCGGGCGACAATCGCCGTTCCGAAAAGCTGCCAGGTGACGAAGGCTGACAAGGGATTGCCTGGCAAACCCAGCCACCATGCGCGCCGAATACGACCGAAGGATACCGGCTTGCCCGGCTTGATCGCAACGCCACTGAAATGAATGTCCCCGCCAAGAGCTGACAGCGCAGGTTTGATGTGGTCTTCCTCACCGACCGAAATTCCGCCTGTGGTGACGACAAGATCGGCATTGGCAGCCAGTTCCGCAATCTGCAGGAACAACCCGTCTCGACTGTCAATGCCCTGTTCCACAGCGACAATATCGATCTGGGGCTGCGTCAGAACGCCGGTCAGCATGGGAGTGTTTACGTCCCAGATCTGAGCCTCGGCACGCAGAGTACCGGCCGTGCGAATTTCGTTGCCGGTCACCAGAAGCGCCACGCGCAATCGCCTGCGCACCGTTATAGAGCCCGCCCCGGCTGCAGCACAGGCGGCAATCGCGCGCGCGTCAAGCCGGCGTCCCGTCTCAAGCACCGTGACCCCTGCCTCCATTTCACTACCGGCTCGGCGGATGTTGAGCCCGGGCGTTGGTCGCGTGGCTACCCGGATCGTCTTTCCCATCCGCTTGACTTCTTCTTGCATCATGACCACGTCCGCGCCTTCGGGAACTTTTGCCCCAGTGAATATTTGCGCGGCTTGCAGGTCGGCCAGAGGCATGGCTGAGGACTGCCCCGCCTGGATACGCGCTGCAACGTCCAGTACCCACGGTCCATCACCTCGCAGCGCCGCCGAGGAAAAGGCAAATCCGTCCATTGCAGCGTTGTCGAACGGAGGAGACATGCTGCGTGAACTGACAGGGTCGGCAAGCACGCGGCCCAAAGCCTTGCCCAGACAGATGTCTTCCATTCCGTCGACGATGGTCACGCAATGCCCAATCAGGTCGAGAGCGGCATCGATCGTCATCAGCTTCTTGCTTGCATCGTGACCCTCACAGCCACAGCCGGTCCGTGTCACTGGCTGAAGGATACTCATAGTGCTGCTCCTTCCTTGAAATGTCCTGGACCCACGCTGCAGTCGAGGTCGCGCAACAGGCCGTCCTTCAAACCGTAGATCAGCCCATGCACCCGGACTTTCGCGCCGCGCGTCCAGGCTCGCTGCAGGATAGGCGTCTCGCAGACTCGGCGGACGCCTTCGACCACGTTGAACTCGGCCAACCGGTCGCGCTGCGCCTCAAGGTCAGGCTGGCGGCTCAGATCGACCGCATAGGCGCGGGAAAGGCGCCGGATCGGCTCCAGCCAGTGGTCGGCAAGACCGTGAGGAAGATCCTCGGTTGCTGCCTTGACCCCGCCGCAGCCGTAATGGCCGCAGACGATGATCTCGCGCACCTTCAACGCTTCGACCGCGAATTCCAGCGCGGACAGCATGTTCATATCAGAGGAATGAATGATGTTCGCCACGTTGCGATGGACAAAGACCTCGCCTGGGTCGAGCCCCGCCACGACGTTGGCCGGAACACGGCTGTCCGAACATCCGATCCAGAAGAATTCCGGGGCTTGCAGGGCCGCGAGACGGGTAAAATATCCAGGTTCCTGCGCCTGTCTTTTGGCCGACCAGTCGCGGTTGCGGGCAAGGATATCACTCAGCACTGGTCACCCCCTGGCTGGTGGGAAGCCCGCGCCGCAACCGCATGTGATTGGCCAGACGGCGCAAGTCGCCCCGCGTCAACCGGGCGCGGGCTATGGGCAGGAGGATAGCGTTCTCCGCCACCAGATGGCGGCGGACATGCGCGGCGAAACGCGCAAGAACCTCGCGGTCTTCGCTGGAAAGGTCGGCCCCAGCGTCGAGGCAGTTGGCGATGGCCCCACGCACTGAAGGCAGCAGGGACAGGGCCTGCTCCTGATCGTGGCGGATGCGGCCCAAGACGGAGGCGATGGAATCTTCATCGGTGCAGCGCCGCGCAAGGGTGGGGAACAGGTCTTCCACCTCATCCCGCAGATGCACGCCAAGCTCTTCGTTCAGAAAACGCAGGATGGTGACGCCTGCCGGGCGGTCGAAGGTCTCGGCGGCGACGAGGCGGTCTATCTCAGCGCAGATCTGGCGTTCGCGCAGATGGTCCTCGCTGATGAAGTCCAGCGGCCGGGCCAAAAGGCCCGGATCGGTGGGGCCTTGGCCGCTGCCACGTCGCGCTGGTTCTGACCGCTTCATGGGACGCTCCTGACCGTGGATCAGATCGGGGCCAGGCTTGCGCCGGTGATCGTAGCCTTCTGGCCAAGCCTGTTCACGAAGTCGCGCGAGGCACGGGCCCAGGCGGCCTTTTCGAGTGCCTCGGCGATCCTTGGCCGCACCGTTTCGAACGGCAGTACCTGCCCTGGGGCGAGTGCATTCAAGCGGATGATGTGCCAGCCATGCCGCGACAGGACCGGGGCCGGGGTCGTCTGGCCTTCGGACAAGCAGCGCAGAGCGGCTTCGAACTCGGGCACTGTATCGCCGGGGCCGATCTGGCCCAGATGGCCCCCTTGTGCCTTTGACCCGCAGTCGCTTTTGCGGGCGGCGTGGGCGAAGTCCTTGGGCCCCTCTCCGAGTCGGGCCAGAAGTGCCTGTGCACGCGCCTCGGCAGCGGCCGTCTCAGTCTGATCGCGGGGGTCGCATGCGCACAGGATATGCGAGACGTCCCAAAGAGGGGCCGAGCGATAACGCGAGGGGTCTCGCGCCCATTCGGCACGGATCGCGTCATCGGTCACCGGATCGGGCAAGACCGCCTCTTCCAGCAAGACGCGGATCAGGGCTTCGTCTTCCGTTTCCCACCGCCCGGGGGCAAGTGCGAGCGGTTCAGCAGCCAGCCCGCGCGCCCGGGCCTCTTGCAGCAGCAGCGCCCGGATCGCCATGGCCTGCGCCGCCTTGCGCCAGGCGATGCCCGGCTTGTCCTTCGGTGCGCTGTGGTTCTGGGCCTCGGCGGCGATTGCCGCCGAGGGGATGGTTTCGCCGTTCACCACGACATCGGGGAAAAGGGACATGTTCATCGCACTCACTCCGCCGGGGTATGGGCTTTGGGACCATCAACGCCCTGCCGCCTGTCAAAGGCGCGGCGGCGTTCTTCCAGCGGGCGGCGGCGACGGGACCGCACGATCTGATAGCCGGAGCGGGCCACAAGATAGCGGAAGGGCGCCGCGAAGCCCGACCAGATGTGCACCAGCCGCGTGAACGGAAACAGCATGGTGATGATCAGGCCGAGGAAGATGTGCAGCTTGAACAGCCAGTGCACGTCCACCACTGTGACCCAGGCGTTGATGTTCCATGTCACCACGCTTTGCGACCATTCCATGAAGCGGATCATCTCTGCCCCGTCCATGTGCTGAAGGGACTGCGTGATGGTCAGCAGGCCAATGGCAAGCTGAAGCCAGATCAGGATCATGATCAGGATGTCGAGGGTGGTTGAAGTGGCGCGGATGCGCGGATCGGTTAGTCGCCGATGGATCAGCATGGTGCCACCGATTAGCGCCGCAAGACCCGCAGGCCCGCCGATCAGAACTGCCATCCACTGCTTCAGACCATAAGGCACACCCAGGGCATCGAGCACCCAGACAGGTGTGAACAAGCCGACAAGGTGGCCGAAGAACACCGTCAGGATGCCGACATGGAACAGGATCGACCCCCAGATCAGCTGCTTGCGCCGCAAGAGTTGGCTGGACGAGGATTTCCAGGTGAAGGGATCGCGCTCATAGCGGGCGATGGAGCCCACCAGAAACACGGTCAGCGCGACATAGGGCATGACCCCGAAGATGACGAAGTTGATGTCGAAGCTCTCGAACATGTCATGCACTCCTGTGCTGCGGGGCGGGTTGGTCCATCAGGGCCAGCATGTCGCGGACCTGTGGACAGCCTGCATTGGGGTCGGGGCCGAAGGTAACTTCGGTTTCCTCCCAGACCGCATCCAGCGCCGCCAGATCGGTCGGGTCATCGTCGGGCTGGCCCAGCATTCCGGCCACGGCATCGGCATCTGCATTGCCCCCGGCCAGTGCGGAAAGGGCGGCGAACGCAGCGGCATACCCGCTCTCGCGCCGCTTGAGGCGACCCGAGAGGGCGTCGAGGATATGCGCCGCGTCCGCCAAGGTTTCCTGCGCTTCGCGTGTGGGGCGCGTCGCCAGGAATTCCAGAAGCACCGGAAGGTGGTCGGGCAGTTCGGAGGTGGCGGGTTCGAACCCGCCATCGCGGTAGGTCTCGATCAGACTGACCATCGCGCCGCCGCGCTCGCGGCTTTCGCCGTGGACGTGTTCAAAAAGGTTGAGCGACAGTGTCCGCGACCGGTCGAACAGCATCACATACCGCTCTTGCAGGTCATAGAGGTCGCCTTGCGCCAGATCTGCGGTCAGCTTCCACAGCGCGGTCTGGGTAGCAGGCGCAATGCGCGGATCAGCAGCCAGGACGGCGCCGATATCGGGCATGGCCTCCTGCAGCTCAGCCGAGGGATAGCTCAGGATCAGCGACAAGGATTTGAGGGTGCGGTCCATCAGAACGACTCCAGCGGAAGGGCGAAGGACTTTTTCTTGCCGCCGAACAGGCTGGTCTTGCCGCTCTCGCCGTCAGAACAGCCGTTGCCGTCGGTGAAGCCGCAGCCGCCACGAATGTCTGCGCCGGCCTCGTTCTGTTCGCGGTGCGCGGTGGGGATTGCGAAACGGTCCTCGTAATCCGCAATCGCCATGATCTTGTACATGTCCTCGATCATCCGGCCCGACATTCCCACGCGGGCGGCGATGCCCTCGTCGCGCACGCCATCCACCGTCAGTGCGCGCATGTAGAGGCGCATCGCCGACATGCGTTCCAGCGCCGAAACGATCGGTTCCTCATCCCCCGCCGTCAGCATGTTGGCGAGGTATTTCACCGGAATGCGCAGGGACCGCACGTCGGGCATCTGGTCGCTCATCGCGATCTGCCCCGCCTGTGCGGCGTTCTGGATCGGTGACAGCGGCGGGATGTACCAGACCATCGGCAGGGTCCGGTATTCCGGGTGCAGCGGGAAGGCCACCTTCCAGTCCATCGCCATCTTCCAGACCGGGCTGATCTTGGCGGCCTCGATCCAATCCTCCGGCACGCCATCGCGGCGGGCGGCGGCGATCACCTCGGGGTCGTTCGGGTCGAGGAACACGTCCAGCTGCGCGCCGTAAAGGTCGGTCTCGCGCTCGGCGCTCGCGGCCGCCTCGATCTTGTCGGCGTCATAGAGGATGACGCCCAGATAGCGGATGCGCCCCACGCAGGTTTCCGAACAGACCGTCGGCTGGCCGCTTTCGATACGCGGATAACAGAAGGTGCATTTCTCGGACTTGCCGGTGTCCCAGTTGTAATAGACCTTCTTGTAGGGGCAGCCAGAGATGCACATCCGCCAGCCCCGGCATTTCTCCTGGTCGATCAGGACGATGCCATCCTCCTCGCGCTTGTAGATCGCGCCCGAGGGGCAGGAGGCCGAGCAGGTCGGGTTGAGGCAGTGTTCGCACAGCCTCGGCAGATACATCATGAAGGTGTTTTCATATTCGCCGTAGATGTCCTTCTGCACCTTGTCGAAGTTGTAATCCGCCGACCGCTTCGAGAACTCGCCGCCGAGGATTTCTTCCCAGTTCGGCCCCTTCTCGATCTTCTCCATCCGTTCGCCGGTGATCTTTGACCGGGGGCGCGCGGTGGGGAAGGCCTGCATGTCGGGGGCGGATTTCAGGTGGTCATAGTCGAAATCGAACGGCTCGTAGTAGTCGTCGATTTCCGGCATCGAGGGGTTCGCGAAGATATTCGCCAGAATCCGCCATTTGGCCCCCTGCTTCGGCTGAAGCTTGCCCGAGGCGCTGCGGACCCATCCGCCATTCCAGCGCTTCTGGTTCTCCCAGTCGGTGGGATAGCCGGTGCCGGGCTTGGTTTCGACGTTGTTGAACCAGGCGTATTCAACGCCTTCCCGCGTCGTCCAGACGTTCTTGCAGGTGACCGAGCAGGTATGACAGCCGATGCATTTGTCCAGATTCAGGACCTTGCCGATTTGCGCACGAACTTTCATTCCGCTGCCTCCAGACCTTTGGTTGCGGGACGGTCGAGCCAATCGACCTTCTTCATCTTGCGGACGATCACGAATTCGTCTCGGTTACTGCCCACGGTGCCGTAGTAGTTGAACCCGTAGGAAAGTTGCGCGTAGCCGCCGATCATGTGGGTAGGCTTCAGCGTGGCGCGGGTGACCGAATTGTGGATGCCGCCCCGGTTGCCGGTCTTTTCCGACCCGGGCGTGTTCACGATCTTTTCCTGCGCGTGATACATGAACAGCGTGCCCTGCTTGATCCGCTGGGACACCACCACCCGCGCGGTCAGTGCACCGTTCACGTTGTAGGCCTCGACCCAGTCGTTATCGACAAGGCCTGCCTTCTTCGCGTCCACCTCGGACATCCAGACGACAGGCCCGCCGCGGTTCAGCGTAAGCATCAGGAGGTTGTCGGTGTAGGTGGAATGGATGCCCCATTTCTGGTGCGGCGTGATGAAGTTCAGCACGACATGCGGGTTGCCCTCGGCCGCGTCGTTGTTGACGGCCTTGGTAATGGTCTTCAGGTCCACCGGCGGGCGATAGCTGACGAAACCTTCACCGAAGGCCCGCATCCAGAGGTGATCCTGATAGAGCTGCTGCCGTCCCGTCAGCGTCCGCCACGGGATCAGCTCGTGGACGTTGGTGTAGCCCGCATTGTAGCAGACCGTTTCCGACTCAATCCCGGACCAGGTGGGCGAAGAGATGATCTTGCGCGGTTGCGCCGCGATGTCGCGGAAGCGGATCTTGGTGTGATGCGCGCCCTCGGCGAGATGGGTGTGGTGCTGGCCTGTAGGCTTCTCCAGTTCCTCCCAGGCCTTGACCGCGACCTCACCATTGGTCTCAGGCGCCAGCATCAGGATCATTTCTGCCGCGTCGATGGCGGTGTTCAGTCTGGCAAGGCCCTTAGACACGCCCTCGTCCTGCACTACCCCGTTCAGGTCGCGCAGATGCCCGACCTCGACCTTGGTATCCCAGTTGATCCCCTTGCCACCGTTGCCGAGCTTTTCCAGCAGTGGACCGACCGAGGTGAACTTCTTGTAGAGGTTGGGATAGTCCCGCTCGACCGCGATGTAGTTCGGCGCGGTCTTGCCGGGGATCAGGTCGCATTCGCCCTTTTTCCAGTCCTTCACATGCGCCTGAGCCAGTTCGGCGGCGGTGTCGTGGAGGAGCGGCAGCTGAACGATGTCGGTTTCGACCCCCAACACTTCAGGGGCCACTTCGCTGAACTTCTTCGCGATGGATTTGAAGATTTCCCAGTCCGACTTCGATTCATAGGCCGGGTCCACCGCCGCCTGCAGCGGATGGATGAAGGGGTGCATGTCGGACGTGTTCAGGTCGTCCTTTTCATACCAGGACGCGGTGGGCAGCACGATGTCGGAATAGACCGCCGTCGTCGACATGCGGAAGTCGATGCAGACCAGCAGGTCCAGCTTGCCCTTCGGTGCCTCGTCATGCCAGACGGCCTCCACGGGCTTGGCATGGCCTTCCTCGCCCAGATCCTTGCCCATGACGCCGTGGTCGGTTCCCAGAAGGTGCTTGAGGAAATACTCATGCCCCTTGCCCGAAGACCCAAGCAGGTTGGACCGCCAGACAAACAGGTTGCGCGGCCAGTTTTCCGGCGCATCCGGGTCCTGGCAGGACATTTCCAGATTGCCGGATTTCAGTTCAGCGGCAACGAACTCCTTGATGTCCTTGCCCGCTGCCTTGGCGGCCTTCGACACCTCCAGCGGGTTGGTCTTCAGCTGCGGGGCCGATGGCAGCCAGCCCATCCGTTCCGCCCGGATGTTGTAGTCAATGAGGCTGATGTCCCAGTCGCCCTTGGGCGCCGTGGGCGACAGGATTTCACCCGCGCGCAACGTCTCATACCGCCACTGGTCGGTATGGGCGTACCAGGCGCTGGTCGAGTTCATGTGCCGCGGCGGGCGGTTCCAGTCCAGCGCGAAGGCGAGGGGTGCCCAACCGGTCTGCGGCCGCAGTTTTTCCTGCCCCACATAGTGCGACCAGCCGCCGCCTTCCTGGCCGATGCAACCGCACATCACCAGCATGTTGATAATGCCGCGGTAGTTCATGTCCATGTGGTACCAGTGGTTCAGACCGGCCCCGAGGATGACCATGGACTTGCCCCGGGTCTTTTCTGCGTTGCCCGCGAATTCACGGGCCACCGCGATGATCTTTTCGCGCGCGACACCCGTGATCTTCTCCGCCCATGCCGGGGTGTAGGGTGTATCGTCGTCAAAGTTTTTCGACACCCACTCACCACCCAAGCCCCGGTCCAGCCCGTAGTTGGCGCAGAAAAGGTCAAAGACTGTGGCAACCAGCGCCTCACGCCCATCGGCCAATTTCACTTTCCGTGCGGGGATATTCCGGGCCAGCACCTCCGGCGCGTCGCATTTGACGAAGTCGCCCGTCGCGGCACCGCCGAAATAGGGAAAGTCCACACCGACGATGCTGTCGTGGTGTTCATCAAGGATCTGGCTCAGGCGCAACCGCGTCTCGGCATTGCCAGCTTCTTCGACCAGATTCCACTTGCCCTCCTCACCCCAGCGGAAGCCGATGGAGCCGTTGGGGGCAACGAAGCGACCCGTCGCCTCATCGAAGGCGACGGTCTTCCAGTCGGGGTTGTTCGCCTCGCCCAGCTTGTCGTCGAAATCCTCGGCCCGCAGCATCCGTCCTGGAACAAGGCGGCCGTCCTGTTCGTCCAGCACCACCAGCATCGGCATGTCGGTGTATTTGCGGGCGTAATCCTCGAAATACTCGGCCTGCCGGTCGAGGTGGAATTCACGCAGGATCACATGGCCCATGGCCATCGCCAGCGCCGCATCGGTGCCCGCCTGCGGGTTCAGCCAGATGTCGCCGAACTTCGCGGCTTCGGAATAGTCGGGGCTGACCACGGCGGACTTGGTGCCGCGATAGCGGACCTCGGTATAGAAGTGCGCGTCGGGCGTGCGCGTCTGCGGCACGTTCGACCCCCAAAGCATCAGGAAGCCCGCGTTGTACCAGTCGGCCGATTCCGGCACGTCGGTCTGTTCGCCCCAGGTTTGCGGCGAGGCGGGCGGCAGGTCGCAGTACCAGTCGTAGAACGACATGCAGGTGCCGCCCAGAAGCGACAGGTAGCGTGACCCCGCCGCATAGCTGACCATCGACATCGCGGGGATGGGCGAAAAGCCGAACACCCGGTCCGGTCCCCAGACCTTGGCGGTATGGGCGTTGGCGGCGGCGACGATCTCGGTCGCCTCGTCCCAGGTGGCGCGGACGAAACCGCCCTTGCCGCGCGTCTTGGTATAGCTGGCGCGCAAGGCGGGATCGGCCTGGATCGCGGCCCAGGCGGCCACAGGCGTCATCGTCGCCCGCAGCTTGCGCCATGCGCGCATCAGGCTGCCGCGGATCAGCGGGTTCTTCACACGGTTCGCGGAATACAGATACCAGCTGTAGGACGCCCCCCGCGCACAGCCGCGCGGTTCGTGGTTGGGCAGGCCCGCCCGGGTGCGCGGATAGTCGGTCTGCTGCGTCTCCCAGGTCACGATGCCGGACTTGACGTAGATCTTCCACGAACAGGATCCGGTGCAGTTCACCCCGTGGGTTGACCGCACGATCTTGTCGTGCCGCCAGCGGTTCCGATAGGTGTCCTCCCACCCCCGATCCTCGCGCGTGGTTTCACCCCAGCCGTCCGAGAAGGTTTCCAGCGTCTTCTTCTGGAGGAAGTTCAGTCTGTCGAGCAGGTGGCTCATCTTGGCGTCCTTTCGTTATTCGGCAGGGTGGGGGGCCGCAAAAGCGCGACCACGCTCGATGTCATGAAGAAGTCCGCCGGGCCGGGTGTAGACGACCCAGGTCAGGACCAGGCAGATCACGTAGAAGGCAAGGAACAGCCACAGTGCGCCGACGGGTGAGCCGGTCATCGCGATGGAAGAGCCATAGGCCTTGGGGATGAAGAAGCCGCCATAGGCGCCGATGGCGCTGGTGAAGGCGACGATGCCGCTCGACTCCATCGCGATCTGGCGGGCGCGGTCGGCGCCGGTAAGCTGCGGCATCAGGCGCGGCACTTCCTTGCCCATGATGACCGGGATCATCTGGAAGGTGGACGCATTGCCGACCCCGGTGAAGAAGAACAGCGCGATGAAGCCTGCGAAGAACCCAGGGAAACTGCCGGCCTGCAGCGAGAAGATCACGGCCAGAACGGATGCGATCATCCCCGCGAAGACCCAAAAGGTGACGCGGCCGCCGCCGAACCGATCCGCGACCCAGCCCGTGCCGGCACGGCTCAGCGCGCCGACCAGCGGCCCGAGGAAGACGTATTGCAGCGCGTTCACATCCGGGAAAGCGATCTTGGACAGCAGCGGGAAGCCTGCCGAATAGCCGATGAAGCTGCCGAAGGTGCCGATGTAGAGGACGCACATCAGCCAATTCTGCGTGCGGCCAAAGATCACTGATTGCTGGGCAAAACTTGCCTTGGCATCGGCTATGTCGTTCATCCCCAACCACGCCGCGATGGTCGAGGCCAGGATGAACGGCACCCAGATAAAGCCTGCGTTTTGCAGCCACAGCGTGCCGCCATCCTGCAGAGCCACGCCCTCGCCGCCCACGGCACCAAAGACACCGGCGGTGATGACCAGCGGCACCAGGAACTGCATGACGCTGACGCCGAGGTTGCCAAGGCCTGCGTTCAGAGCGAGCGCATTGCCCTTTTCCGCCTTCGGGAAGAAGTAGCCGATGTTGGCCATCGAAGAGGCGAAGTTGGCCCCGCCAAGCCCGCAAAGAAGCGCCAGAACCAGGAAGATGAAGTAGGGGGTTTCCGGGTTCTGCACGGCATAGCCGATGCCGATGGCGGGCAGCAGCAGCGAGGCGGTGGAAAGCGTCGTCCAGAGCCGCCCACCAAAGATCGGCACCATGAAGCCGTAGAAGATGCGCAGCGTTGCCCCGGAAAGCGCAGGCAGTGCGGCCAGCCAAAACAGCTGTTCCGGCGTGAAGGCAAATCCGATCAGCGGAAGCTTCGCCACGACCATCGACCAGACCATCCAGACCGAGAAGGCTAGGAGCAGGGCAGGGATCGAGAGCCACAGGTTGCGGCGTGCGACGGCACGGCCCTTGTCAGCCCAGAAGGTCGCATCCTCGGGCCGCCAATCCTCGATCACACGCGGCATGGCGGTGCGTTCGGGGTGGTGGATCGGCTGCATCTCAGGCAGCTGCGGCAGGCGGTCCAGAACCTCGCCATGCGCGGCGCGCTCCATGGCGCGGATCGACAGGTGCATCCAGGTCAGCGCGATCCCGACCAGCACGAACAGCAGCGCAAAGCACGAGGTATAGATGCCCGTCAGGTCCAAAAGGGCTCCAAAGGCGATGGGCAGGACGAACCCGCCAAGCCCGCCGATCATGCCGACAAGGCCACCGACTGCGCCGACGTTGTTGGGGTAGTAGACCGGGATGTGCTTGAACACCGCCGCCTTGCCGAGGCTCATGAAGAAGCCAAGCGCGAAGAGCGTGGCGATGAAGGGCCACAGCCCCATGCTGGTTGAAAAGGCGATGACGCCATCCTTGCCCTGGATGACATAGTCGGTCGGCGGGTACGACAGCATGAACAGGAACAGCATCGAAAAGCCGAAGGTCCAGTACATGACCGACCGCGCGCCGAACTTGTCGGAAAGGTGCCCGCCATAGGCGCGGAACAGGCTAGCCGACAGGCTGAACGAGGCGGCCGCCATGCCTGCAGTGCGCACATCGACGCCGTAGACGTCGATCAGGTAGTGCGGCAACCACAGCGCCAGCGCGACGAAGGCGCCGAAGACGAAGAAGTAGTAGAGCGAGAAGCGCCAGACCTGCAGGTTCTTCAGGGGCGCGAACTGCTGGGCGAAACTCGGCGGCTTTGCCCCGGTCCGGCGACGTTCAACGAGCGAGGGATCGTCCTTGGCGAAAACAAAGAAGATCACCGCCATCAGTGCCAGGCCTGCGGCCCAGACATTCGCTACCCCTTGCCACCCAAAGCCCACCATCACGAAGGGCGCGACGAACTTGGTCACCGCTGCCCCGATATTCCCCGCGCCAAAGATGCCAAGCGCGGTGCCCTGATGGCCCGCATCATACCAGCGGCTGACATAGGCGACGCCGATGATGAAAGATCCGCCCGCTAGGCCAACGCCTAATGCGGCCAACAGATACATCGGATAGCTGTCGGCAAAGGTCAGCGCCCAGGTCGCCAAGGCCGCCAGCAGCATTTGCGTCGAGAACACCAGCCGCCCGCCATACTTCTCGGTCCAGACCCCAAGGAAGATGCGTGTCAACGAACCGGTCAGGATCGGGGTGGCGACCAAGAGGCCAAACTGCGTATCGTTCAGCCCCAGCTCGCCCTTGATGGCGACGCCGATGATCGAAAAGATCGTCCAGACGGCGAAACAGGCGGTGAAGGCGATCGTGCTCAGCGTCAGGGCGCGGGTCTGGTCGGCGCGTGAGGCTGTCGTTGCGGTCTGCATGGCGGGATCTCCGGCAAGAGGGAGGCAGTTTCCCCAGTGGGGTTGATGCCAGTCCTGAGATCCACGCAGGCCAAAGAGGTTGATCTAGATCATCTGTTGCGGATTTCTTATTGAAATAAATGGCTTAGTGAAAAATGTCAGGTTCGCTTGCAGGGTCAGTCAAGGCTCCTCCTGCGATGATCAATTGTTGGCTTGACAATTATCAATCGTGGGATTGGACTCTGCCAAAGCACTTCTAAGGACGACAGGATGCCCGATTCATCGTTCAGGGAGATTCGCGACCTCGCGCTGTTTTCACAGATGGCGGACGAGAATTTCTCGGCCTTGATGCGCGGTGCTTATGTCCAGAACTTCCCGGCGCAGATCGAACTGATCACTGAAGGCGACCCGAGCGACTTCCTGCATGTTGTGCTTTCCGGTTCGGTTGACCTCTTCTCGGCCTGGAATGACCGTGAGACCAGCCTTGCGACCGTTCGGCCCATCTCGACCTTCATCCTGGCCGCTACGATCAAGGATGCGCCTTACCTCATGTCAGCCCGCACATTGGAGAAGAGCCGGATCGCGCTGATCCCCAGTCAGGATGTGCGCGCCGTTTTCGACATTGACGGCAACTTTGCCCGCGCCATCGTGACGGAACTGGCGCAGTGCTACCGCTCGGTCATCAAGGCGCAGAAAGACCTGAAGCTGCGGACATCGTTGGAACGGCTGGCGAACTATTTGCTGCGCCAGCAGAGGCGCGCCGGTGGGGCAGCATCGTTCGACCTTGATTTCGAGAAGCGCCGCCTCGCTTCGGTGCTTGGGATGACCGCCGAAAACCTGAGCCGCGCCTTCAAGGGGTTGCAGCCCTATGGGCTAGAGGTGGACGGAACACGTATCACAATCACCAACCAGGCAGAGTTCGAGCGGTTTGCCAAGCCGAACCCGCTGATCGACGACGGGTCCACCTGAGGCGTCAGACCCGAGGGTCCACTCCGATCACCAGGGGATGCAGCCAGATCAACCCCGCATAGAGCATGAGCCCGGCAGCCAAGCGCAAAAGGGTGTCGGTGGTCAGGGATAGCGATGCGGGGCATTCCGATAGGGCTGCGCGCAGGTCGTGCCATCTCTGCCCCATCTCTCGCTGTCGCCGCCGGTCGACAAGGCGGCCGCCAAGCATCGCGAAACCGGCGAAGGTGCCGAACAGTATCACATGCGCCAAGTCGCCGTTTGGCAGGATATGCGCCGCCGACCATATCCCGAGCGCCAGAAGCAGGGGATGCCGCGTCAGGCGGACGATTCCGGGGCTCGCCGGGTCGAACCGGTCATTTTGCGCGCCGCCGAAGGAAAAGGGGTTCGGTCGTGCAATTGCCAGCGACAGGATCACGCAGACCGGCAGCATCACGGCCAGCACGACATGGTTCTGCCACGGCGCCCAGTCCCAAAGCGGCACATAGGGCGCTCGACCCGCTGCCGCGATCAACCATGCCAGCACGCCAAGTGAGAGAGCCGAATAGGCGATGCCAAAGCCTGCATGCCCCAGCCTTGCCACCGCCCAGGGCCGCAACGGCGGGCGGATCGGAATGGAGTGGGTCAGGAAGAAGGCCCCGAAGGCAAAGGCGAATTCGTTCCAGCCCATGCCCAGTCAGATCCGTTTCGCAGGCGGCAGGCGCAGCAGAAACCGCCCGTACAGAACGGCATAGCCGCCAAAGGCCCCTATCCAAGCCACTCCGGCCAGGCTGTGCATCGCCATCGCCTCATCGGTCCAGACCCCCGCGGCCACGCGCGCCAGGACAGCGGTGACCAGCGCCAGATAGATCGCCACCGTGCCGGGGCCTGCGTGCAACTCTTGCCCAGTATGGCCCAGGGTTGCACGCGTCATCACCGCGAGTGTCATCAACCCGACAGCGCCGCCCATCCAGAGATGCTGTGCTGCAGCCATCCCGAAGACGCCCGGCATCAGGATCTCGGCCGCCAGCGCGATGGCCCCGAGCGGCAGGAACGCATAGCCGGCATGCAGCACCAGGACGAGCGGCTCCGCCACCGTGCGGTGACCCGCCCATCGCGCCAGTCGGATGGCGTGCAGTGCCCCGGCCAGCCCCAGCAGGATGCCTGTCACCAAGGACAGCGGCAGTGCGACCCAGGCCATCAAAGCCGCCAGCAGGGACAGCAGGGCCACCTTGTCGAGCCCCTGCATCGGCGCGGCGGGCAGTTTCCCCGGCCCGCGCCGCACCAGCCAGTTCCGGGTGAATGAAGGTACGATCCGCCCGCCGATGACCGCGATCATCATGACACCCGCCGCCAACCCAAGTCGCAGGCCATAACCTTGGGCGGCATAATCCCCCCGCGCCGCCTCCCAGTGGTACAGTCCGTTGCCAAGGGCAAAGACCGCCAGCATCGCCAGCACGATCAGATTGCGCCAGTTCTTGCCCGCCACGATCTCACGCCCAATGGCCGCGGCCAGAACCAGCGGAAAGGACAGATCGACCGTCGCCGCCACCCCGGCAGGCAGGGCGCCCGACATGGCAACTGCCACGCGCCCGGCCAGCCACAGGAAGAACAGCCCGCCAAGCGGCCAGCCCACGATGGGCAACCGGCCTGTCCAGTTTGGCACAGCGGTCAAGAGAAACCCCGCGATCACCGCGCCGAGGTAGCCGAACAGGAATTCGTGCGCGTGCCAGCTGACTGGGTCAAAGGCTGTGGGCAGCGTAAGATGACCCGACAGCATCGGCACCCATAGCGTCATCGCCAGCGCAGCCCAGATCGCGGCCCAGAAGAAGAATGGCCGGAACCCGTAGGTCAGGATCGCAGGGCCGGTCCAGGCGCGCATCTGTTCGGCAGTGGTGGTCATCATGCGTCCTTCTGTTCGTACTGGACCCCGGCCTCGGTCAGGATGACGTCCAGTGCGATGTCGTGGGGTTGGGGAAAGATGGTGGCAAGCCGGGCAGATTGCAGACCGATACCGATTGTCATCGGGCGAGGCGACAGCACGGCGAGCGTGCGGTCAAAGTACCCCCCGCCGTAGCCCAGCCGAAACCCTGCCGGGTCCCAGCCCACCAAGGGGGCAAGAGTCAGGTCAGGCACCACCTCTGGCCCGTCAGCCGGGACCGGGATCTTCCAGAAGCCCTGCACCATCCTGCAATCCGGCGTCCATAGGCGGAACGCCAGTGGTGCAGAGGGCGCTGTGACCACGGGCAATGTGACGTTCGCGCCGCGTGCGAGCAGGCTTTCCAGCCAGGGCCGCAAGTTCAGTTCCGCCTTGATCGGCCACCAAGCCGAGAGCGTCAGCCCGTCAATATTCGGGAAACGTTCAGCAAGGAGGGTATCGACACGCGCGGCAATCATGTCTGCCGCTGCACGACGCTGCGACACGGACAGGGCCTGACGGTCTGCGAGCAATCGCGCGCGCTCGGCCTTGCGCCAGCGGGCGACGTCGCGCGCCTGCTCTTGGTCCACAGCCAACGGATCGAAGTAGTCCGGGGCGATCTCGCAAGCCATGCAGGGGGACGAGGCGAATGGGCCCGGCTCAGACATCGGCGCGCCGCTCCGCCTCGAACTGCGGGAACAGCACGTCGTTCTCCAGACGCATGTGCTCGGTCAGGTCACGGGCGAACTCATCCAGTCCACGGTAAAGCCCGGTCCAGGTGCCGCAGGCCCCGCCGGGCAAGGTCAGGTTTGCGGTCAGTCGGAGGATCTCGGCCAGCTCGCGGTCATGCCCGGCATGATCGGCGCGCATCACCGCGATCGGAGTCTCGATGCCGGGCATCCCGCCCTTGCGGATCGCGGGAAACAGGATCAGTTCCTCCTTCTTCATATGTACCTCCAATTCGCCGAGCATCTCGTGCAGCAGGGCCGACAGTCCGTCAGGCACGCCCACGTCGCCGAAGTGCACGTCCTCGACACGCTCCGCCATTGCCACCAGTTGCGGAAGCTGCTCCCTGTGGCGGGCATGGTAGCGCTCCTCGATGTGCCGGGTCAGGGCGGTCGGCTCGGACGGCGCTGCAGCTTCGGTCATGTGAGGTCTCCTGTCAGAAGAACAGTTTGGGTGGGGCGACGGGGTCGCTTTGGGCTGACTGAACGGCGATGTGCAGGGAATAGGCGATCCGCTCGGCGCGCTCGATCAGGTGCAAGGCTCCCGCGGGCGTGCAGGTATCAACAGCTGTCGCGCGGAACAGCGCAAGCCAGCGGTCAAAATGTGCCGCATTGATCGGCAACGGAGTATGCGCGGGCACCGGCCGGCCATGATACTGCCCGGTCATCAAGGCGATCGAAGACCAGAACGTCACCATCCGCTCAAGATGCACGGCCCAATCGGTGATGCGGGCCGCAAAGATCGGCCCCAGAACGGCATCTGCACGGACACAGCCGTAAAAGCGGTGTACCAGATCGCGCAGAACATCGGGGCTAAGACCCGTCTCTACCATAAGGGCGGCCGTCACTTCCGGCCTGGTTGTCGGGATGGACAAGCTGACAGTTGCGCTGGACATCTGAGTCTCCGTCTTGCGCTTTGGCTTAGGCCTGCTAATTGGTATTGTAAATACCTATTCAAGGAAACCGACCTCATGCGGCTGACCTCCTTCACCGACTTCGGGCTACGGATGCTGATGCGGATGGCCGCCGATCCGTCGCGCGCCAACTCCACGGCCGAACTGGCCGAAGCCCTGGGCCTGTCCCGCAATCATCTGGCCAAGATCATCCAGCATCTGGCGCGCGCAGGCCTGATCGAAACCCGGCGCGGCGGCGGCGGTGGCGCCGTGCTGGCCCGACCGGCGTCCGAGATCCGGCTTGGCCAGGTCATCCGGTTGTTGGAAGAAGGGCAGCCCTTGGTCGAGTGTTTCGGGGCCGATGGGGGTGCCTGTTCGATAGACACGCGCTGTCGGCTCAAGGCGCGTCTGCGTTCTGCGGAAGCAGCTTTTCTCACGGATCTCGACCGATCGACACTGGCCGATATCGCCCTGCCCCCGCTCGTGGTGTCGCAATGACGCAGGTGGAACGTGACGGTGCAGGCTTTGTCGTCCCGGCAATCTTGCTCGCCGAAGCATTCGGACTGACCGAGTCCGACGTTCGCGAGTCGATGCGCACCGGCGCCCTGACATCGATCTGCGAGGCCGGGGTGGGGACGGACGCGGGACGCTGGCGCCTGACGTTCCGTTACATTAATCGCGCCCTCCGGTTCACGGTCGACGAGGTAGGAACGATCCTGTCGAGTTCTCGCTTTCCGGTGCGGGACCGATCGTCTGACTTGGAACGTTGACTCCTTCATCCGATTATGTAAGTGATTAATCACTTACTTTCTTGGATGAGTCGATGCGCAAGACGTCAGATCTCCGCAAGGCCGAAATCGTGGCAACGATCCTAGCCTTGGCCGACCAGATCGGCCCGGACCGGGTGACGACAGGCGCCGTCGCCAACGAAGTCGGCGTGACGCAGGCTGCCCTGTTCAGGCATTTTCCAACAAAGGCTGCAATGTGGAGTGCCGTGGCCGACCAGGTGGCCGAAACGCTGACCCATGCCTGGAATGCGGCTGTGGCACTGAGTGAGCTGCCGGTTGACAGGATCAGGGCCCTGATCCGGGCGCAACTGGACCAGATCGCAGCAACACCCGCGATGCCCATGCTGCTGTTTTCCCGCGAACTGAATGTCGAGAACGCGGCCCTGCGCACGGCATTCCACGGGCGGCTGACCGCTTTCCATGGCCATCTTATGCGCGAAGTCGAGCTGGGCCAGCAGTCCCATACCCTGCGCGATGACGTTGCAGCGGCGGATGTGGCGGTCTTGCTGACTTCCCTGGTGCAGGGGGTGGCGATCCGCTGGTCACTGGGCGCGCGCGACTTTGGCCTGCAGGCCGAAGGGCTGCGCCTTCTGGATGTCCAGCTGCACCTGCTTGGGGTGGAAGGAGGCTGACCGATGCGGACCATCTGGATCATCGCGGTGGTGGCGACCCTGAGCATCGGTGCAGGAGCGATGTACCTGACCGAGCGTCCGTTGACGGTGGCGGTCGTGCAGCCCGAAACCGATGTGGCCCTTCGCATCTACGGGCTCGGAACCGTCGAGGCGAGGGTACTGGCGCGCGTAGGATTTGAGTCCAGCGGAACACTGATGTCGCTTACGGTCGATGCAGGTGACCGCGTGGCACAGGGGCAAGCGCTGGCCGCGCTGAATCAGGATGAGCAGGAGGCGCGGCTCGCGCGTGCCCAGGCCGCCGTGGCGGCGAACGCTGCCAATCAGGCCAAGGCCGAAGCGGCTGTCCTCCGCGCCACGGCAATCCTGGCGCAGCGCGAGGCGGCCAACCGCCGGCAGGCCGAGTTGACCCGACAGGAAGCCGCATCCATCCAGCGCGCGGAGGAGGCGCAGCGAGATGAAGACGTCGCTCGTGCTGACGTGAAAGTTGCCGAAGCGGAACTCGCCGTCATTCGCGCTCAAGGGCAGGATGCAGTCGCTGCCCTGCAACTTGAACAGACGCTGCTGGACCGTCACCGCTTGACCGCACCCTTTGATGCGCTGGTTGTGACACGCCTGGCCGAAACCGGGGCCGTGGTTCGGTCAGGCGATCCGATCTTTACCCTGATCGACCCCGATACGATTTGGATTCAGGCCTACATTGACGAAGAACGCGCTGGTCAGCTGGCCCTTGGCCAGCCCGGCACCATCCGTCTGCGGTCTCAGCCTGCCAGCGAATTCACAGGCACGATCACCCGCATCGGAGTGGAAAGCGACCGGGTGAATGAGGAACGCCGCGTCTGGCTGACCTGCTCGGATTGCCCGCAGCAAATGTTTCTGGGCGAACAAGCCGAGGTGCGCATCCTGACTGCCACACGCGCCACGGCCCTGATGGTGCCTGAAGTGGCGATTATCGGCTTCGACGGGTATCGCGGCACGGTCTGGATCGTCCAGGACAGTAGGCTTTCGCGCGCCGACCTGACATTCGGCGCGCGTGACGACCGGGGCCGGGTGGAAGTGACGGGCGGGTTGCCCGATGCTGCGCAGGTCGTGGCCGTCCCGCTGCAAGGCGTGGATGAAGGTCGGCCTGCCCGCATCGGAGCCGCGCCATGAACCTTGCCATCAAGGATATCCGCCACGGTCTCTTCCGCTTTGTCCTGACCTGTTTGGGACTTGGGCTTCTGATGACGGTCGTGCTGGCGATGATCGGCATCTACAACGGCCTTGTCGCCGATGCCCTGGCCGTCGTGAAGGCCCCTGCCGCTGATGTCTGGGTGGTCGAGGCTGGCACACAAGGCCCCTTTGCCGAAGCGTCAAGCATCCCGGCCACGACCCGGGACGCCGTGGCCCGCATGCCCGGAGTGGCCGAGGCCGGGGCCATCACTTACCAAACGATCGAGGCCAGCCATGCCGGCGGGACCTTGCGGCTCTATGTCATCGGCTTTGAACCCGGTCGTCCCGGCGGACCGCAGCGCATTACCGAAGGGCGGGGGCTGGGCAGAAGCCACTTTGAACTGCTGGCAGACCGCAAGACCGGTCTGGTGCCCGGAGAGACCATCCGGCTGGGACGCGACCGCTTTACCGTCGTGGGATTGGTCGAGGATGCGATGAACTCAGGCGGCGATCCGGCGGTCTATGTGACTTTGGCTGATGCACTGACGTTGCAGACGGCGATGGACCCGGCCGCTGCCCGGGTGCAGGCGGCCCGGGGCGATGGCGGCCTGCGCCCACCGACGGTGGCCGCCGTTGTTGCCCGGCTGCAGCCCGGTGCAGATGTGGCGCTTCTGACCGCGACAGTTCGGCAATGGAAACACCTCTCCGCCCTCAGCCAAGGTGAACAGGAGCAGCTTCTGCTTGCCTCGGTGGTGGACCGGGCGCGGCGCCAGATCGGTCTGTTCCTGGGGATCCTGCTGTCTGTCAGCGCCGTGGTGATTGCGCTCATCATCTACACAATGACCATGGAGAAGCTGAAGCAGATCGCTACCCTGAAGCTGATCGGCGCCCCGGATCGAACCATCGTGGGCCTGATCGTGCAACAGGCGCTGATCCTTGGCATCTCTGGCCTCGGGATCGGGCTGGCCCTGATCCTTCTGGTCAAGGACAGCTTTCCCCGCCGCGTTGTGCTTGAGCCGTTCAATGCGCTGGTGCTGACAGGCATCATCCTGATGGTCTGCCTTGTCGCCTCGGGTCTTGGCGTCCGCGCGGCGCTGAAGGTTGACCCTGCCACAGCGCTCGGGGGCTGACCCATGGCGCCGGGCGACATTCTGGTCGATGTGCGGGGCGTCGCCAAGCATTATGGCGAAGGCGAAACCCGTGTCGATGCCTTGCGGTCCGTGGATCTGCGGGTGCATGTCGGCGAAGTCATCGCGCTGCTGGGCCCGTCCGGTTCGGGCAAGACGACGCTGCTGAACGTGATCGGCTGCATTCTTGCCCCGACCGCGGGCCGGGTCGAACTGGATGGCGATGCGGTGTTCGACGGCAAATGGCTCCGCAGCGATCTGCGACGGCTGCGCCTGGACAAGATCGGCTTTATCTTTCAGGCGCACAACCTGTTGCCCTTCCTGACCGCCGAAGAGAACGTCTCGGTCGTGCTGGACCTTGCGGGCTGGACTGCCGAAAGAGGCCGAGCACGGGCACGCGAACTGCTTGATTACCTTGAAGTCGGGCATCGGGCCAAGGTGAAGCCGGCCCTGCTTTCCGGGGGCGAAGCGCAACGCGTCGCCATTGCCCGCGCGCTGGCGAACCGCCCCCGGATCATCCTGGCCGATGAACCCACGGCTGCGTTGGACAGTGGTCGGGCGCAACTTGTGATGGACCTTCTGCGAAAGCTCGCCAGCGACCAGAAGGCCTGCATCATCGCCGTGACGCATGATGAAAAGATCTTCGACCGTTTCGACCGCCTGATCCACCTGCGCGATGGTCGTCTCGTGGACAGCTGAACCAAGGAGAAGGCCATGCCCGCCCGCAGAAAGCCCCTGACGGCCGTCGCCGTTGTCGCAATCGTCTTCGGTCTCCTGACCATCGTTTCTGGAAGCCGCGCCCTTTTTGGTGGCGCCGACATGGGGGCCGTCGTCCCGTTCGTTCTATGGTTCAACTTCCTAGCAGGGTTTGCCTACATCATCGCGGGTCTGGGGCTTTGGTATAGGACTGGCTGGGCACCCGGCCTTGCCATCGCCATCACCCTTGCGACCGGAGCGATCTTTGCGATGTTTCTTTTGGAGGTCTGGCGCGGGACTGCATACGAGGCGCGGACGATGGGTGCGATGGCGCTGCGCCTTGCGATCTGGGTGGTGATCAGCGTCGTGGCGGCAAGAGAAAAGTCCAGTCGCGCATGACGGAAGGCAATCCTTTCACAGGGCACCATGCGGCCTGCCGCGATACTAGCAAGCAGGCGGCGTCACGTCTGACGGGACATCCCGTGCCCCCTCGCACTGACCCCAAGCGTCGCAATAGATCAACTGCTCCAGCGGCAGGCGGCTTGCCCAACCCTTAGCCGCCAATTCGGGCTGGTCGTAAAGCTCCTCGACGTAGCCGAGGCAAAGCCAGGCCACGGGAACAACGCTTTCGGGCAGGCCAAGGATCTCGCTTAACGCGCCCGACCGAAAGATGCTGACCCAACCCACACCAATCCCTTCCGACCGAGCCGCCAGCCAGAGGTTCTGAACAGCACAGACGGTCGAATAAAGGTCCATCTCGGGCGCGTGGGTGCGACCAAGCACAAAAGGGCCGCCACGCGCGCGATCGCAAGTGACACAGATGCTGACCGGCGCTTGCAGGATGCCTTCAAGCTTCAGGCTGGAATAGAGCGGACGGCGGTCAGGTCCGAACATCGCTTCGGCTTCAGCGTTTGCATCGGCAAAGGCGGCCTGAACCCGACCTTTCACACCGGCATCCCGGACAATGATGAAGTTCCACGGCTGCATGAACCCAACCGAAGGCGCATGATGGGCAGCCGTCAAAATGCGCATCAGAACATCTTTGTCCACGGGTGTGTCCGTAAACTGCGAGCGCACGTCGCGGCGCGAGAAGATAGCGCGATAGACGGCAGCGCGCTCGCTTTCGCTGAAGGCTCCGGCCGCGACCGGAGAGGCAGAAACGGACATGACGGTCCCCCTTCGTCGAAACGGGCGCGCCGCCGGCCTTCGGCGCGTCCTGTTTCGTCTGGCCGGTCTTCTGACTTGGCTTCGCGCGGGTGCTGCGCCTTCCCGGTCATTCGACCAGTGGCAAATGCAGCCCCATCTACCTTACAGCGTTGGGCACGTCGCAGGATTTCACTGCGTTCCCGATTATCCCGCCACGAAAAGCGGCGGGCACCAGACGCCGCCACTGTAGGCGTAAGTTCGATCTGGCGCAATCAGCGCGGCACTCCCGACGAAGACAGACGTAAAATCATTCTGCGGGATCCTTCAGCCCGGAATTTGGATCGAGGGCGTAGCCGCTCGCTGGTCCACGAAGGGGTTGAGCCAGCATCTGGTCGAGCCACAAATCACGCTGTGTACGAAACTGTTCGATACCGATTTCCATCCCTTCGTGCCCCTTGGCGGGCTGAGCGATGTAGGTCCCGAGCAGCCGGTCCCACCACGGCAAGTTGAAGCCGTAGTTCGAGTTGGTCTCGCGCGGGTCTTTGGAATGGTGGACGCGGTGCATGTCCGGCGTCACGACGAACAGGCGCAGCACGCGGTCCACCGGGCGTGGCAGGTCGATATTGGCGTGGTTGAACAGCGCGGTGGCGTTCAGGACCACCTCGAAGAGCAGCACCGCGACGGCGGGCGGGCCGAGCGCCGCGACCACTGCCAGCTTGATCCCCATTGAAATGAGGATTTCCACGGGATGGAAACGCAGTCCCGTGGTTGCGTCGAAATCGAGATCGGCGTGGTGCATCCGGTGCAGCCGCCAGAGCCCGGGCACGGCGTGGAACATCACGTGCTGAAGGTAGATCGCCAGATCGAGCAGCAGCATCGAGACGATGATTGCGACCCAGACTGGCACATCGATGTTGTTGAGCAGGCCCCAGCCACGATCCTCGGCCATGACGGCCAGACCGACCGCGAGGATCGGAAAACTCAGCCGCAGGATGACCGTATCCACCACCACCAGAGCAAGGTTGTTCGTCCAGCGGATCACACGCGGGATCTCCCGTCTGCGCCGGGGGGCTGCCACTTCCCAAAGCGCCATCGCCGCCAGAACACCCAGAAAGATGGCAAGCCGGATGGTCGCCTCGGTGGCAAGGATGGTCTCGGACATGGATCGCTGGCCTTGGGGCTTGTGGGGCGCGCTGGAATCGCTATTATTCAAGTTATCGCTTGAATGATGTAGCGTCAGGAGACAGTCCTTGTCAATCAGCCCGAAGCTGGCCCTGTTGGAGGAATACGCCCTCGTCGCGCGCGCCCTGTCGGCACCGGCGCGTCTGATGCTGCTGGAACAACTGGCGCAAGGCGAGCGCGGGGTGGAGGCACTGGCCGACAAGACCGGCCTGACCATCGCCAACTGCTCGCAGCACCTGCAACAGTTGCGACGGGCCGCTCTCGTCACCAGCCGCCGTGACGGCAAAGCAGTGATCTACCGGCTGACCGACGCGAAGACGCTCGCGCTCATGGACCTTTTGCGCATCGTGGCCGAACGTAACCTGGCACAAGTCGAGCGCATCCTGCGGGGCCTCTCGGGCGGCTATGACGCGCCCGAACCGGTCAGTCGCGCGGTCCTCGCCGCACGGCTCGCGGAAGGCTCTGTCACTGTTCTCGATGTCCGGCCCTCCGACGAATACGCTGCGGGCCACATCCCCGGTGCGCGGAACGCCACCCTGGCGCAGTTGGAGCAAATCCTCCCAACACTTGCGCATGACGCCGAGATTGTCGCCTATTGCCGCGGCCCATACTGCGTCTATGCCCATCAGGCCGTCGCCACTTTGCGCCGCCACGGTCTAAACGCGCGGCGGCTGGAAGGTGGTTTGCCTGAATGGCGTGAGGATGGAAGACCAGTGCTCATCGACGTGGGCTGAGCGTTGTTGGGCTCAATAGGACGGCGCCCGGTTTCGAAAGGACAGGACTTCGCTCATCGCGCTCCATCTTCGTTGACGATGCAATCATATTGCCCGATGGCTGACACCTGATACGGCGACCCTAGTTCGTCGCGCGCCACATCCGGTATCGCCCCTGGCCTGTCATCTCGCGGATCAGACCCCGCGCTTCCATCCAGGCAAGGTTGCGCTGCACGGCCGCTCGACTGGCGCCGGTCATGGTCTCGGCCATGGGGGCCGAGACGAGGGGCCATTCGGTCAGTACGGCGCGCAGCGCCCGCGGTGTCTTTCCCGAGAGCGGTGACATCTCGATTTCTGCCCGCGCTGACCATGCTTCGATATCGTCGAGGTGCCGCATCGCGGTCAGGCTTGCTGTTTCCATCCCGTCGAGCCAGCGCGCCAGACGGACAGTCTGTGAGCCACCTGCGCGCAGGCCCCCTGCCCCGCCCATCGCCAGCGGCGTAAAGACTGCGCCCCTCCCTTCGCTGGCCGAGATGCGTGCGGCGGTCACCGCCGCTTCCATCCGGTCACTGTGCTGCCCGAGTCCTGCTAGGTTCCAAAGGTGGAAGCCCATGCAGGCGCGGGTGATCGGGTGCAGATCGTCAGCTTGCGCCATAAGGTCCAGCCACCCCTCGGCTCGATCGGAGAATGGTTCTGCCACATCATCCATGTTCTCGGGGTCACGGCGATCCAGGAAGGCAGACAGGTCGACGTCTGGCCCCGGCCCACCCGTCAGGCGCCGCACCGCCCACCCCACCCGCGCCAGCGCTGTTGTGTCGTCTTGGACTCCCGAAAGGCGCATGGAGATCCACAGTGCCAACCTATCCGGCGCGACTCGATCCCCGGCGAACCAACTCAGGTCGGCCGCCTCGATCAGGGCCAGTCTGTGCCGCCACCCCTCTGGTCCGCGCTTTAGCCGTTCATCCAGCGCTCCAAGCCGACCCGCGACGCGGGCGAGGCGCGCGGCATGCCCCGCCTCGGCCTTCCGCCAGTCGTCGAGAACCGCCATCTCGCGGGGCTCCGCCCGTGGTCCAGGCGGCAGATCGTCGGTTTCCTCTTCGATCGGACCGGGCAGGAACCACAGATTGTTGTCTGACGTCTCATCGACCTCTCCAACGGCAATGGGAGGTACCTCGAAATCATCATGCAAGACGGATGCTTGAGGTTTCATATGTGCAAAATACGTGCAGTTTGCACTTTACCAAAGGGTTTTGTTGGGGGGCGTCGACACAGTTGTATATAGCACGCGCGCGCGATGGTCTTCGAGACCTCTCTGACCGTGGTCAGCCTCAGGAAACCAAGGGCTTTTCGATGGACAGCACCGCAAAGAGCGCCCTTGCTTCCGTTTACAAACGGTCGTTTATTGGCGATAGATGAAATTGCAAACGGCCTGTTTTGATGCCATTGATAGGCTACGCGCGCGTCTCGACAGAGGATCAGACCCCCCTGCCCCAGTCGCAGGCCCTGAAATCCGCGGGCTGCGCAGAGATCCATGAAGAGCAAGCCTCGGGCGGGAACCGCGCGCGGCCGGTGCTGGCCCGCGTGCTCGAGCGGATTGGCAAGGGCGATACGCTGGTCGTGGTGCGCATCGACCGGCTGGCGCGGTCGCTCTCGCATCTCCTTGAGGTGATCGAACGGCTGGAGGCGAAGGGCGCCTTCTTCCGTTCACTCATGGACCCGATCGACACGTCCTCCCCGCAGGGCAAGTTCACCCTCCAGGTCTTAGGCGCCGCGGCCGAGTTCGAGCGCGCCCTGATCCGCGAACGCACCAAGGCCGGGCTGGCCAGCGCACGAACCAAGGGCCGGGTCGGCGGCAATCCGGGCCTCCGCGCCCGTGATCCGGCGGCGTTGCGCAAGGTGCGGCTGGCGCGACAGGACGGCTACATGGAACGCCTGAACGAGACGGCGCAGGACTGGGTTCCCCATATCCGTCGCCTGCGCCCGGACTTGGCCTGGGAAGACGTAGTGCGCATCGTCAACGGCCCCCTGCCCCGCGAGCGTCAATGGACGCAAAGCCGGCTTTTGCGCGCGGTCAACGCCTATGTCCGGGACGGCTTCCTGCCGCCCACGGTACTGGACCGCGCCGGCCGCCGCGAAACCGACGACCGCCTGCCCGCCATCGTCGCTGCCATCAAGGGCGCGGACCCCGACATCACGCTTCAGGCGATCTGCACCCGGCTAGAGGCGATGCGCGAGCGCACGCCTCGCGGGCGGGCAAGCTGGCAACCCTCTTCGGTGAAGATGCTGCTGGAGCGGGCCGAGAGGCTGGGGCTGCTTGAGTAGTCGAGATACCTTGCAAATCCTCCACGACATGGAAGGATTACACGGCTTTGGCCAGCGCCATGCTCAGAAACTGTCTGCTCACGCAAAAGGGTTGATGATGCGAAGCTGGCCTTCGACCAGCAGGCCATCTTGCATGTCCTCGCTCCACAGCGTGGTGCAGCCCGCAACCAAAGCGCTGGCCATGATCATGGCGTCGTAGATCGAGAAGCTGTAGCGTTCCGCCAAGGCGCGGCCGACGTCGTGGGTCTGAATGGTCAGGTCTTCGACGGGGCACAAGGCACGAATGCTCTCAAGAAACGCCCCTGCTTCCTCCCAGCTCATGCCAGCCTTGCGGCGACAGTTCACCAGCGTCTCGTTCAGGACCTGAACGCTGATCCGGGGCCCCTGCCCCAGGATAACCTCGGCGCGATCGGCCTTCGGGCCATCGTCGAGCAGGTAAAGAACGACATTCGTGTCCGCGAACTCAGCGCTCATGCGCGTCATCGCGGCTCAGGCGTCCCGCAGCGGGCAGCTTGCCCCGGAAGCGGCGCAGACCCGTCAGCACCTCATCCGCGCGCGCCAGACGACGGACTCTGACCTGGCCGTCGTCCTTGACCAGGTCGATCTGATCGCCTTCCTTGAGGCCAAGTTCCCGGACAAGCTCAGCGGGTAAACGGACGGCAAGCGAGTTGCCCCATTTTGCGACCTGCATCCTGACCTCCTGCGTGGATATACGTTCTGCAATGTATATCATGTTGGTTGCTTGGGCAAGCCTGTCCACGAGCCCGGGCTACTCTTGTGCATCATGCAGCGCCTGACACCAGATTTAGAAAGAGCTTGCACGAATCTGAGTCCTCCGGCAATAGTCACGGAAAAGGGCGACTAAACGCCAAATTCCGTGAACACGCCACGGGCGCGCGAGGGCA